>JAOZRQ010000065.1:0-13027 GCA_029940115.1 Desulfobacterales bacterium | reverse complement strand
ACGCAGGCGGCTCAGGGAACGCAGGCGGCTCAGGGAACGCAGGCGGCTCAGGGAACGCAGGCGGCTCAGGGAATGCAGGCTCAGGGTAACGGCAGGGAACGCAGGCGCGGAAAATCGCCTTATTTTTGAAATGAAAGGTACGATATGAGTATTTCAGGCGTGGTCAAATCCATACAGGATATCATGCGGAAAGATGCGGGTGTTGACGGGGATGCTCAACGCATCGGTCAACTGGCATGGATGCTTTTTCTGAAGATATTTGATGATCAGGAAAAAGAGAGGGAAATAAAAGAGGCAAACTATATTTCCCCCATGCCCAAACATCTGAGATGGAGGGAATGGGCAGGGAAAGATGAAGGGATCACCGGCGATCCATTGCTGGATTTTATCAACAATGATCTGTTTAAGACTTTGAAAGAACTGCCCGGAGCCAAAACCGGCGCGCAGATTATCCGGAATGTGTTTGAAGATTCCAATAACTACATGAAAACCGGTGCGCTTATCCGTCAGGTGATCAACAAGATCAATGAGATGAATTTTAACCGATCTGAAGACAGGCACCTTTTCGGTGAGATATACGAGAAGATTCTGAAAGACCTGCAAAGTGCCGGAAATGCCGGGGAGTTTTATACTCCGAGAGCGGTCACGCAGTTTATGGCAGAGATGACAGATCCGAAATTGGGTGAAACCGTGATGGACCCGGCATGTGGCACGGGCGGATTTCTCACCAGCACCATTGATCATATCCAAAAAAACGATGTGAAGAATCCCGAAGACTTGGCAATATTGCAGTCTTCCGTATTCGGCATCGAAAAGAAGCAATTGCCTTATGTCTTATGCGTAACCAATATGCTGCTTCACGGGGTTGAGGTTCCGTCCCAAATCCGGCATGACAATGCGCTCCGAGAGGGGACAAACAGCATTACCGATAAAAATCGGGTGGATGTCGTTCTGACCAATCCGCCTTTTGGCGGGCAGGAGGAGGACGGCATTGAAAAAAATTTCAAGACAAAGCTCCGAAGCCGTGAGACGGCGGACCTGTTTCTGATGCTGATTATCCGAATGCTGAAAAAGGGGGGACGCTGCGCGATTGTACTGCCGGACGGAACTTTGTTCGGCGACGGCATCAAAGCCCGAATCAAGGAGCATCTGCTTGAGGAATGCGATCTTCATACCATTGTCCGCCTGCCGAACGGGGTTTTCAATCCTTATACCGGCATCAAAACAAATCTTTTGTTTTTCACCAAAGGCAGGCCAACTGAGAAAATCTGGTTTTATGAGCATCCGTATCCCGAAGGCTATAAATCCTACTCCAAGACCAAACCCATGCGGATTGAGGAATTTGAACCGGAAAAGGCTTGGTGGAATAACCGGGCTGAGAATGAACACGCGTGGAAGATTGATTTCAAAAAGATGAAGGCGGATGCCCTGTCCCGTGCAAAACCGCATTGGGATGAAGCGGACGAAGCCACGACAGCGGCGATGAATCTGGAAGCCGAGATTCGGTTTGTCTCAAAGGATATTGCAGAATTAAAGAAAGCCGATGAAAAGAAAAACAAGAAGAAAATAAAGGCGTTGGATACTCGGCAGAAAAAACTCCGGAAAGACGCGGTGAAACTGCGGGAAAGGGCAAAGCTGGCAAAGGAAGCCGGAGATGCTGTGTATTGGCCCATTTACAATCTGGATATTTCAAATCCGTATCAGGCAGAGACAGAAAAACGGGATTCTAAAAAGATGCTCAAAGAATATAAAGTGTTGTTAAAGGAAATGGCTGATGTGCGTGAGCAGTTGAAGCAGGAGCTGATGAAAGCCCTCGGAGGTGAGGCTGCATGAATTCTGAGACTTTTTTTGAGAAATTTGAGATTTTTGCTGATGCGCCAAATGGGGTGCAGAAACTCCGGGAAATGATCTTGCAACTGGCGGTTCAGGGGAAACTGGTTCCACAGGATCCGAATGATGAACCCGCGGCAGTGTTGTTGGAAAAAATTAGGGTGGAAAAGGAGCGGTTGATAAAAGAAAAGAGATTAAAAAAGGCGAATCTCTTGCCCCTGATCAAATCAGACGAAATGCCGTATCAGTTACCGGATAGCTGGAGTTGGGTACGCTTAGGAGAAATTTGCAACTTAATCGGCGGAGGTACGCCAAGTACGAAAAACTCAGAATATTTTGATACGGACGGAATCCCTTGGCTCACACCGGCCGATTTATCCGGTCTCAAAAAAAAATATGTCAGCCATGGAAAACGTGATATAACTGAACTGGGATTGAAAAAGAGTTCTGCACAGCTTTTACCAAAAGGGACAGTTCTCTTTTCATGTCGAGCGCCGATAGGCTATGTTGCAATTGCTGAAAACCAAATTTCGACAAATCAGGGTTTTAAGTCTTGTGTGCCGTATATTATGGCTATGAGTGACTATATTTATTGGTTTTTAAAATTTGCGGGAAGGGAAATTGATGAAAAAGCGCCGGGTACAACTTTCCGTGAGGTATCTGGAAAAATTTTATCTCATGTGCCGTTTTCATTGCCACCTCCCACAGAACAAAAACGAATTGTCGTGAAAATCGAACGACTCATGTCCCTCTGCGATGAATTGGAAGTCCGCAAGCAGAAACGTGACAAAAAACGGGCTGCCTTGAATGAGGCTCTTTTGGATGAACTGCTGTCAGCAGAATCTCATAAGGATTTTCAAAAACACTGGCAGCGAATATGCGACAATTTTGATCTGCTCTATGACAATTCCGAGAATGTCGGCAAACTCCGTCAGGCAATCCTTGAATTGGCTGTCCGAGGGAAGCTGGTTCCGCAAAATCCTGATGATGAACCCGTGTCTGAGTTGCTGGAAAAAATTAGGGCGGAAAAGGAGCTTTTGATAAGGGAAAAGAAGATTAAAAGGGCTAAACCGTTGCAGTCTGTTGCAGGTGATGAAAAAATTCCATATATTTTACCGAATGGTTTGGAATGGATACGTTTAGATGAGATTTCATTAATTGTTCAATATGGATACACTGCTTCTGCGGATTCATCGTTTAAAAATTTAAAATTTCTCAGAATAACAGATATTCAAAATGGGCATGTCAATTGGTCGACTGTGCCCGGATGCAGGATTGATGAAAAAGCCATAGACAGCTACAAACTGAATAACGGAGACTTGCTGATTGCCCGTACAGGCGGCACAATCGGCAAATCATTTTTGATATATGATCTTCCGGTTCAGTCGATCTTTGCATCCTATTTAATACGAATAGTTCCCAGCTCTTTTATGTTGCCAAAGTACATGAAATACTTTTTGGAATCGCCTCTGTACTGGACGCAACTCTATGCAGAATCAAAAGGGACAGGTCAGCCGAATGTCAATGGAACTGCTTTACGTTCATTGCTTTTTCCATTACCCTCTGAGCAAGAACAAAAGCGAATCGTAGCCAAAGTCGAACAACTCATGGCTCTCTGCGACAAACTTGACTCCAAAATCAAACAGGCGCAATCAGATATTGAAAGAATTCTTGCAGAAGCGGTCGCCAGCCTCACAGGAAATATGTAACAATAATTGGAGAGGATATGAAAAGAATCCTATCAGAAATATTAAAGAAAAATAACCGCCAGATGATAGCAAAAGACTTGTGGCAGGCTTCCGGGATGAAAATCGAGAATTTCTACGAACAACTCGGAATAGAAATAAATGCAGAGCTGATTAAAGAACCTGATTTAAAAATTAAAGAATCTGTGTTGGAGACGGTAAAATGAGAATAGACTCGCTGAAAATCGGCAGATATAAAAATCTCAGGGACTTTGAGACTGATTTTGATGAGACTCAGATGACATCCGTTCTGATCGGTGAAAACGGAACCGGGAAATCCAATCTCTTTGAGGCCATCGTTCTAATCTTCAGTAACCTCGAACTGCAAAAAAAACCTGAATTTGCTTACGAAATAAAATACAAATGCCGGGACAGAGATATTCATATCATTGTCGGCCCTGATGAAAAGCCGCAGATGAAGATTTCTGTAGATGGGGATAAGATCACGATAAAAAAATTTCGGGAACACATTGATATCTATCTGCCCAAGCACATATTTGCATACTACTCCGGCCCCGGTCAGCGCCTTGAAGAACTCTTTTATCCCCATCAGAAAATCTTTTACGATGCCTTACGCAAAGGGGACGATCAGGCTCTCCGCCGATTTTTCTACTGCAATCCTATTTATAGTCAATATGTACTCATGGCTTATATGACAGATGAAGATGAAGCCTCAAGAATGTTTCTGAAAGACTATTTTGGCATCGAATCCCTTGAATCTGTCCTGTTTGTAATGAAACGCCCTTGGTTTGCCAAGACGATCAAACCAGCCATGAAAGAGCAAGGGGACGAGCGATTCTGGTATTCTGTAGGTGTTATCAGTAAATTTCTTGCCAATCTGTGGGAACATTCTCTTGCTCCGATTTACAACCGGGAAAAAATCAGAACCGACTTTCGCGGCCGGACTCAGGATGAGGAACTTCTATACCTGTTTGTAAAAGATGAGGAAAAACTCCGCCAGCTTGCAGGTATGTACAAAACACCCGGGGAATTTTTCAAGCACCTTGAAAGCACTTATATCAACGATCTGATTCATGAAGTCAGAATCAAAGTCAGACGTCGGGGTGTCAGAGGCGACATGATATTCAAGGAACTCAGCGAGGGAGAGCAGCAACTGCTCACCGTCATCGGTCTGCTGAAATTCACCAAAGACGAGGAATCCCTTTTTCTCTTGGACGAGCCGGACACCCATCTGAATCCTGTCTGGAAACTCCGTTATCTCGATACAGTGGAAGGCGTGGTCGGAACCGGCGACAACAGCCAACTGATCATGGCGACCCATGATCCGCTGGTCATTGGCGGACTGCTCAAAGAGCAGGTCAGAGTTTTGAAGAAAGGAAAAGAGAGAATTGAGACGAAAATGCCGGATGATGACCCTCGCGGGATGGGAGTCGCTGGCCTGCTGAAAAGCGATCTGTTCCGACTGAGTTCCACAGTTGACCTGAAAACATCGGACAAAATCCACAGACGAAATGAACTCTTTGCCAAAGAAGACGATCTTTCTCCTGCCGAACATGCTGAAATGAGAAACCTGTCTGATGAACTGGCAGATCTCGGCTTTACAATGAACTATCGTGATCCCTATTATGATCTCTTTGTCAAAGAAATGGCAAAACGGACAAAATCCAAAAAACCTGTGCTGAAGAACTTGAACAGCAGGAACAAATCGCCAACGAAATTCTTGATGAGATACTCTCGGAGACAGATGAATGATTTATATCTCCATTGACGGAAACACACCTCCGCCGGAATTGCTGGAAAAAGCAAGAAAGGTGACCAAAAAACTCGAAGCTGCTAAAACTGAAAAAGAACGCAAGCAGATAATTGAGAAGAATTCAAAGGTATGGCGCAGTTTTAAGCCTCTCTCACGGCAAATGCTGGTTTTCAGAAACAAAGAATGCCTATTCCCACCCTGAAGTGGAGCATTTTCGCCCAAAAAACGAGGCAAAAAATTTAGACAAGGTAAAAAGAGAGGGATATTGGTGGCTTGCTTTTGAATGGACCAACTTCCGTATCTGCGGCAATGTCGGCAACAGGAAAAAGGGAACATTCTTTCCACTTCGTGAAGGATCGTTTGCTGCTACATCGTCGAATCGGGAAAGGAAGTGCGTAAATTTCATCTGCATTGCCCTGTGGCAATTGTCTTTGCACATCGCGAGTATGAGGCATGGTTTCTGGCCAGCATGGAAACCATTGCCCGGGGTAGCGGCAACAGTTTCGGACCGGATTTGGTATATGAGGGAGATGTGGAAACCCGGCGCGGGGTAAAAGAATGGCTGACACACCAGATGCCTCCGAGGCAGATTTACAAGCCCACTCTGCATCAGGCCGGATTCACAGCTCTGATTGACATTGAGTTGGCGCAACAGCGTTCCCGCTCATTTCGGAGATTATGTCATGCTGTTGAGGAGATTGTTCATAAGAATGACGACTGAAGAAAAAACTGAGATAACGCCCTGAAAGTATTACTGAGGAACATTGAGTAAAAATGGCTGACGGACGCTATGCTGCTAACTGTGCCAAGGTGACAGAAGAAAGACGCGGATTAAAATAATGACAGAACAGGATGCCGAAGCCAGGGTATTACAACAGAAACTGAAGAGAATCCTGAAAGACCTTGAAGGGCTTCCGAATATTGCAAAAGGATAACGCCATTTAACCTCAACCGTTTTCGCACAGAAGGCTGATGTGCCAATCCGATGAAGAAAGAGCGACGATGAACAACTTCCCAAAAAATAATTTCAAAAATATCCTGAAACGGTTTGACATGATATCGGACACAGGGACACCCGCTCCCGGGTTGCTCTTTGTCGGAAAACACACGGAAAACCTGAGCGAACGGCTTGACTTGGAGCATGCTGAGAAATACAGGGCGGATGCTGTCTATTTTCGGAAATTCGATGACGGCAGATCCCCGATTCCCCAAATCTATATCTATGATTTTACACAAAATAAAAAAGACAGGGCTGAATTGGCCACATTGTATAAGCAGTTGTGGAATTCCGGTCAGGTTCCGATCTTCTTTGTTTTTCTGAAAACCGAGGTCAGAATTTTCAGTTGCCTGAAACAGCCGAAACTTGATGAAAAGACCGGCCGGATTTCGATCACGTTTTTTGAAAAGATCAGACTCGCGTCAAAAGCAAAAAAAGAGTTTGACAAATTCAGGCATTTTTCAGCAAAAAAGTTTGATAATGGGACATTTTGGAGCAACCCCGAATATGCGGACAAATTCAGACAAAAAGAATCCGCTTATGTGAAATTATTGACTGAGCTGAGGCAGACAAGGCAGACCATCATTCAGAAAAAATTATTGCCAAAAGAGATGGCCCAGAGGCTTTTGGTCATGTCAATTCTTGTAAAATATTTGGAGGAGCGGAAAGATAAAAACGGTTACAAGATTTTCCCCAAGGGGCTCTTCAAATCATTTTCAGCCAAAGAGGATAATTTTATAAGTGTTTTAAGAAAAAAGGGCGCGTGTCTTGACCTGTTCGATTATTTAAGCAGTCCGGCCTGCTTTAACGGCGAGATTTTCAGGTGGGAAGATAAAAAAGAGAGGAAAATCCTGAAAAAAACAGATATGAATGCGTTTGCCGAATTTCTGGACGGGAGACTCAATAACGGGCAGTATTCATTTTGGAAATTGTATTCATTCAATGATCTGCCCATAGAACTGATCAGCAATATCTATGAGGAGTTTCTTGAATCAAAAAGAGAAGGGGTTGTCTATACGCCGCCATACCTTGTCAACTTCCTCATTGATGAGCTTATGCCGCTTTCCGACTTTCATAAAAGAAATTTCAAAGTGATTGATCCCGCATGCGGTTCCGGTGTCTTTCTGGTTGCCGCGTATCGCAGACTCCTTCATTGGTGGCGGATTCGGAATGATTGGGAAAAACCGGATGCGGAAAATCTGGATGAATTAAAGCGGCTTCTTAAAAAGAATATCTTCGGGGTGGACAAGCATGAGGAAGCGGTGCGTCTGACGTTTTTCAGTCTGAGCCTGGCTCTGATGGACGAACTTTCCCCCAAAGTGATATGGGAAAATCTCAAACTGGATAACTTGCTGGATGGCAATCTTATTTCCGAAGATTTTTTTGAACTGATAAATGACGGCTTTTTTCAGCCCCAGTTTGACGCTGTAATAGGCAACCCGCCGTTTATTTCCAAATTGACATCCCGGGCCCGGCAAATCGAGGATGTAAGAAAAAAAGAGAGGCCGGCGTTGCCTGATAATCAGATCGCGCTCCTGTTTCTTGAACAATCCATGACGCTGTGCAAATCGGATTCATGGCTTTGCCTGATTATACCTGCCGGCCCGTTTCTCTATAATAACAATTCAGCAGAATTCAGAAACCATTTCCTGAAAACATATCACACCCCTCAGATAATCGATTTCACATTTTTAAGCGAAGTTCTGTTTGAAAGCGCAAAGGTTGCCACAGTGGCAGTTTTTGCACAAAACAGAACACCTGATCAAAAACATCTTCTCCATATCACCGTAAGGCGGACAAAATCCGTCAAAGAGAAACTCTGTTTTGAACTGGATCACTATGACTTTCACAAGGTATCTCACCGTGATGCCACAGAGAACAGGCTTGTCTGGAAAGCGAATCTGCTCGGTGGCGGGAGATTGCAGCACCTTATGTCAAGGTTCATAGAAATGAGAAGTCTGGGTGAGTATTTGTCGGACAAAGAAAAGAAAGAGGGTTGGAAAATCGCAGAAGGATTTATTGTCGGCAACAAAAAAGAAATCAGTGAACTTGTCCGACTTAAATCAGATAAAAAAAAGCTGTCTCAGAAAGAGAGGGACAGACTGAAAAAGCTGGAAGAGAAATATAAAACAGCAGATTATCTTACCGGAAAAAGAACTTTGCCGACAGAAGCATTTACCGAGGATGGAACAGATGAAGCCCGGATTCATATTCTGAAAGAAAAATATTTCCTGAGAAACAGAGGGAAAAATAAGGAGATTTTCAGAAACCCTCATTTGTTAATCAGAGAACTGGCCGGAGAAAGATCGATTCCCGTGGAATTCAGGAATGACGCTATCTCTTTCAGACACGAAATAATAGGCATTTATGCGCCAAAGAGATATGTCGGAGAATTAAGACGGATTGAAACTCGGATTAAAAACAATGAAACCTGCCTTTTCCATCTCGCAGGACTGAGCGGGCGTTATATGATTGGTCGTGCCACAGCCGTTTTAAAGAAAGATATTGAGTCACTGCCCTTCCCGGAAGATGAAAAAGAACTTGAACTTTCCGGTCCTGAGCAGATACTCGTTGATGATGTGCTGGATTACATGCTCGATTTCCGTCGAAAAGGCGAGGCATCTGTTGCGGAAAAGCCTGTGACAGAGCATCAGCTCGACCAGTTCGGCGACACTTATTGCCGAATGCTCAACTCCGTATATAAGAAATTCAAACCTTATATACCTTTAAAAACAGACTCATTTATATGTTTCCCATTTCATTATAAAGACAGGTCTGAAATTCCGGGTGACGGAATTGACACGATTGAAGACGATTTATACGAACTGATTCAGAATAACGTGAGTACGAACGCGAGAATTATCAGGATATTGAGGATATATGAGGAGAACACAATCTATCTCATAAAGCCAAAACAGACCCGTTACTGGCTACGGTCTGTGGCCATTCGTGACGCAGATGAAACCTTTTCTGATTTAATCGCACAGGGATATTAATCAATGCTGTCTGACACAGATTTAACTGTATCCGCAGGAAGAATGGAAGGGCCTGAACCCGACGCTTCCATATTGGCTGTTGTCGCTTTTGTTGAAAAACTTCTGATCCGCTTTTCAAAAAAATATGCTGGCTCAACCATAGAAAATGAAAAGGGACTCACCCAGCAACTGGTGTTGCTGTTAAATTTTCACGCCAATGCAGAGGGATGTCTGTTCCGATTTGACAAGGAATATATGGAACATCCTGAACGGGGAGACAGTCCGCAGGTTGACATCGGAACGATCACCAAATTTGAAAGAGGGATTGTTGTTGAGGCAAAAAAGTATGGCCCTTATGAATCCTTCTTTTCATTGGAAGCCAAGAGACTTGGCAATTTGGGGAAAAAGCGGTCAAAGGAGTATCTGATCGGCCGATTTGAAAAGAAGAAATATATAAACAGCGGCGGTGTTGAACGCTTCAAGCAGAGAATACACGGCGGCAGTCTGAAATATGGTGCGATGATCGCTTATGTCCAGCAGAACAGCTTTCACCATTGGCACACGAAGATCAATTCATGGATAGATGAGCTGATTCAAAAGAGACTTTACTCCCCGGTTTCCTGGACACGGAAAGACAAACTGAGAAAGAAATACATCATATCTGCCACAGCCAAATTTGTCTCTGTCAATTCAAGAGGGAGCGATTCTGTAACTCTGTTTCATCTGTGGGCAGATATGTCTTCAAAAAAACGAAAGAAATAACAGATGCCATGCTGCTCGCTGTGCCCAGGCCGAGCAAGGCTGGTCCAAACGATGATCAAGGTCGAACTTAAAGGACAAGATTGAGAGCAAGAACAAGATTTTCTGATGAGGAGGTATAAAATGGCTTATGAGATTTCTGCCCGTGTGGCACTGGGACATGATTTCCCCGAGCACAGGCTTCGCAAAGGAGATGTCGCAACTGTTGTTGACCAGCATGAGGGAGAGGACCCGGGGTATTCCCTGGAGGTTTTCAATGCGGTTGGTGAGTCAATGGCGGTGCTGACCGTTGCCGAATCTGAGATGGAACCTCTCAGGGAAAACGAGATTCTTCATGTTCGGCAATTTGAAGCCGCGGGGCATGCGAAAAGAAAGAGGAAGCTTATTGAAAGATATGCCTTCGGGGTGATGGCGGACAAAGATGAGATGCCCAAAATCTTTTCACACTCGGATCGTTTTCTGATCATTGACATGAGGGACCGAAAAGAGATTGTCCACGAGGAATATCGCCCCAATCCCCACGGTGAGACATGCCGGACAAAATACCCGATCCCCACCGATCCCGGAGATGGGATCACAGAGGAGGAGCTGGATATCTACAGAAACCTCGCGGAGATTCTCAAAGACTGCGACACGACAATCGGCTACAATCTGGGATATTTCCCGAGTCGGGCCTTGGAAAAGACGACCTTCTATGTGATGCAGTCAGTGCCGGTTCTGCCCCATGACCATATCAAACAGCTCTTTGAAATCAGGGCCTATTATGGTGACAAGTGGCATCGGGACGATTAGAGATTTTGTCCCAGCTTGTCGTTGCGCCTTTAGGCGGACAGCACGGAGAACATCCTTTCAGATCCTCATCTCCACAAGGCAATAATCAACGCCCGATCCCGGCTTCGCAACGGAACCGCTGAATGGCATACTTTTGAAGAAGTCTTTGGTGATTAATATGGAAGTGAAATTTGAAAAGGCATTCCTGAAAGCGGCAAAAAAGTACGCCGGCATCTATTGCATTGGGAATAAGGGGTTTAGGGTGTTTCAGATTGCTGACAAGAGCAGTGTCAACCCATGCCAATCCGACTCGCTACTGACTAACCTTTGATCTGCACCGGTCTGCGGCAATCTGTGGTCAGGATTTGAACCGCAGATTGGCGCAGACTTCGGGGATTTCACCGACCAAAATCAATCCTTTCCATCTGCGCCGGTCCGAGGTGATTTGCGGTTCGGATCTGCTATCTGGGACTTGTTGCATCAGTGCTTTCATCAGCCACGTTGAGCCTGATCTCCCGGCAAACCCTGTCGTTTGCCCGGAACCCGCCTGATGCGGCTGTTTCGTTCACTTCAAACTTTTCGAGGGAGACCGGTGAGACATCCCCGGCTTCTCCTGCAACCTCGAATGTGAGGGAGATGACCTTCCCGCTACCAGTGACAGCGTTGCCGTTGGCCGTGATCACGAAGACGCCCTCTCCTTCGTCCTGGTGTTCTTCAGCAACGAGTAACGCGCCTTCTCCAAGAAACCGCCGGCCAGACCACGATCTCTCAGACGGCATAATCACCATCCCGGCCGGCAAGCTTACGGAACTGTCGGGCCATCCGGGAACGTGACCGTCACGGAGGGGGACGATCAGCCGTTCACCATCACGCCCGGTGACGGTGCGGTGATCAGCGATGTCGAGGTGGATGGCGTGTCAGTGACGGAGGACATTTTGACAGATGACTCCGCCGCGCTCTCATATACATTCCCGGCGGTGGAGGATGACCATCTCCTCAAAGTCACCTTCAGCACCCCCAACTTGCATATAAATACGCTTGCTTCTGACGGATTTTGTGGTTCTGTGTCATTTCAGTCAGGAAAAGTTCGTCATAATTACAAGGATGACAACGGATCGGAGGATGGAACGGATTCTTCTGCCCCCCATCCTTCTTGTAAGCCATCCTTAGTAGTGAACGGACGCAGGCGCCACATCGTCACCGACGTCCTCGGCCTCATCGTCGGCCTGCCCGTCCACAGTGCCGGGGCATCCAAGACCGTGACGGTGCGGGGCTGCCGCTCTCCGCCCTGGTCGGCCGCCCGCATGGGGGTCATCCTCGCCGATGGCGGGTGCACGGGCAAGATCGTGGAGCGGGCGAGGAGGTTCTTCGGCCGGGTGGTCGAGGCTTGCCACATAAGCGAGCGGCACACGCTTAGTCGGCGATTCCTGAAAGAATGACAGCTTCAGAAACTGACTGATCGGCGGCGCGGTCACCGAGCGAATCAGCAAATCCCGGAGTTCCTCGGGCAGTTCATCAAGATCATTAAGCGGATAACTCCGGGGGCCGTACTCAGTCCGTTCTGTGAGAATCGAAAAATGAAGAAACGTCAAGCTGACGACACGCCCCGTTTCCCGGTTCAGCCGCAGAAGAATGTGATCGGTAAGTTCCACGCCTGTTGCGGCCTCATTCTCACCGAAAAACATTTCCATCATATCAGCGTCTTCGTCATATGTCAGGCGTATGGTTTGGCCGCTTTCAGACTTTGTTTCTGTCTGATGTGTTTTTAACTTGCTCATATCATTCATCCTTTCGGCATAATATATTTTGCCCATCCTGTAACCACAAAATTGTTAGGGACATAATTGCCCACATCATCCAACCGGATTTTGAAGATGACAACGGCAATGAGGTGATTGTTCTCCGGCAACAGCTCGTCAAACTGCTTGAAATAGCGATATTCGTTAGGTATCAGCGCATCCTGCTTTCTACGGCCGGTCCGTATTGTATCCAGAAACTCGTCAAAGAACGGTTCCAACTCAGGGCGGGACTCCAAAATGTGACACCAACGCTCCTCGGTCATATAAATCGTGTTGCCGTAACGGTCTTGAATTGTCCATTTTTTCATTTCTTATCCTTAATCCGCCAAACAGTTCGAAACCGGATTTCCATTTGGTTTGGAGGGATTGCCAAATTTCAGTTGTCCCTACGGGACAGGACAAGATTGTGAATGTTCGACCCCGGCAATGAATTGCCG
>JAOZRQ010000515.1 GCA_029940115.1 Desulfobacterales bacterium | reverse complement strand
CGGATTTTGTGGTTGCGTGTGATTTCAGACGGTCACGATCCTGAAAGCCGGTCTGGGACAGCCTGCCGCAACATGCCGTGGAATGGACAAAACCGCGGATGGACGCGGATGAGCCCCGTCACACAGGCCGTCTGCGTTCATCCGCGTTCATCCGCGTTCATCTGCGGATCAGCCCGTGTCGGAAACCACAAAAAACCGTTAGAACCAAGAATATTCAATGCTCCTGATTCTAACAGATTTTATGGTCTGAAGCAATCTTTTCAACGCGGAGTCCCGTCCGAAGCTCCTCGTCTTTCCGGCCGGGAAGACGAGGATGTCCGAACCTCCGCGTTCAAAGAACGACCTCAAACCACAAAATCCGTTAGAATCAGCAATTTTCAATTTCCAATGTTATTCGGGTTTTTCCATACATTCATAGATGATGTCTCCCAAAAACTTGATCTCCATGTCCAGTCCGTGGTGATGAATAATGTCTTCAAGTCCGCCGTGACAGTTGTGACATGGGGAAATGAGGGTCTTGGCACCTCTGGCCTTTGCCGCGAACAACTGCTCGGCCTTGACTCTGTTCCCGTCAACCCGTTTCATCTTAAAGGGAGGACCACAGTTGATCACGCCACCCCCCGCGCTGCAACAGTAATTATGCTCGCGGTTCGGATGCATTTCGACAAACTCTTCGCATGTCTCCCCCACCACATGGCGCGCCATTTCATGAAGCCCCCTCCCCCGGACAATGTTGCAGGGATCATGCAAGGTCACCGGCTTGTCATACTTTTTGGGGATATTCAGCTTTCCTTCCTTGAACAGCTCGTAATAAAACTCAATGGCATGTGTCACCGGTATGGGCGGCATCCGCCATGCGACCCACCGGTTGCCCACATCGTAAATCGAACGGAACGCGTGACCACACTCCCCCATGACGATCCGCTTCGCCTTCAGGCGCATGGCAGCCTCAAAATGCGCCTTTTTCAGCCGGCCCATCACTTCGTTGTCCCCGGTGTACATGCACATGTCGCTGTTGTCCCATCCCGGGGTGGCCGGCATGGTCCAGTTGATCCCCGCGACCTTCATGATGACAGCGGCCTGGTAGATCAGTTGGGCGCGAAACTTCGGCTCAGGCGCGATCACCGAATAAAAGACATCTGCTCCCTCCTTGTCAAGGGGGATCCGGAGATCCGGTATCTCGTCCTGGGCCTCCTCCTCCTGCCACATGAGCGTGTCAATCCACTCGTCATCCTTCACCCACATCTGGTTCAGGGTGACCGCGTGACTGTGCGCGGTGGTCTGGATATACTGGGGCGTCATGCCCAGTTTGTGGCAGATCCGCCGGATGACCAGCATGAGGTAAGCGATGTCAATGCCAAAGGGACAATACATGGAACACCGTCGGCACAGATTGCACTCGGTATAGGCAATCTCCGCGGCCTTGCGGATAAACGAGGGGTCAACCTTCCCCTTTTTTCTCACAATTTCCCACAAGGTCTGTTTGATCTTGCCGGCAGGGGAGAAAGCCGGGTTTCTGTCATTGGAAAGGAAAAAATGGCAGGCTTCGGAGCAGAGGCCGCAATGCACACAGGTGTCCACATACACCTTGAGCCTGGCCCCGGTTTCGGTCTCCAGCACCGAGTTGACGACCTGTTCGATTTTTTCCGGTGTAAGCCTTTCCATCCCCTTGTCCAAACCTTCATCAGAAATCACCTTCATGTCTTCCCTTAATACAGGTCCACCCATAATAGTTGCTCCCTTTTTGAAAATTGAATGAATGGGGCGAGAGGCGGGCGGCGAGGGGCAAGCGACTATCAAATTGCCCCTCATCCCGTTGCTCATTGCTCTCACCCATTTCCTGCCTCTCGGCCATTGCCTCTCGCCCATTGCCCATCGCCCATTGCCCATCGCCCATTAAAAGCCCCCGCTCACACGCGCATAAACCTCTTCGGCAAGCCTTTCCGATATGGCTGAAATCGCTTCCCGTCGGTTATGCTCCGTTGCCAGCTTCTCCGGCATCACTGTATAGGCCTCTTCCTCAGACATCTCATCTCCTGACCAGACCACTTGGCCGTCCCGGTCCTTTAGTCTCAAATCCACCGCAATCTTGGCCTGCCGTTCAAAAGGGACATATGACGATTTGCGGGAGACGGTCTCAATGCTCATGGACCGGATTTCACCCGTGAGAATCGCATCCGCCTCCTCTGGGCCGGCCAGAATGACATGGCTGTTTCGCGTGAACTCATTGATCAGGTCATTGGCAAATGTCGTCTCAATGCCGGCCTCGGTGGTGGGATTCTCAAACATCCGGATGCAGAGGGTCTTGATGGAAAAAGGGAGGTCTCCCCCTGCGAACCTGTACCCGCAGGATGAAAGCAAGATTCCCAGAATGAGATAGGCAAAACACACGCGGCGGGTCAGGCCGTTCCTGTTACTAGGCGATTTTCTCATGTCAAGCAATCCCCGCTCCCCGCTCGCCCCTTGCCGCCCGCCCCTCGCAATCCCTGCATACCCGCTGGCCGTCCCTCTCTTCCAATCTGGACGCCATGGTCGGCTCACCGCACTGGGCACACGGCTCTGATGGCTCGATTCTTGCCTTTTTCGGCAACTGCATATTCACCGATGTGATGGTGAAGAGCTGGTCGGCCGGCATCTCCAGGACATCGCAACTTCGCTTGTGATGGAGTTCGTGAAAGCGTTTCTGCTCTGTTTCAGTGGCCGTGCCGTTTCTGATCTTCTGGATCAGGTTTCGATGCTCCTCATTCGGCGGCAAAGCCCCATATTTCATTGCTACCCGGATCCCCTCTCCAGATTGCCGGCTGAGGAGCGTGAGAACCATCTTGCCGTGATCCTTATAGATGAAGTTTCCCTTGCCAAAGGTGCAACCAGTCAGTACCTGCACGGCATCGGCAGAACAGGCGTCGGTCTCCACAATCGCCACGATCTCCTCATCCGCCGCCCGATTCTCCTTCAGCCATGCCATTCCTGTCTTTGCCGCCTTGTACCCGATGGAGAGGCCGGGGCACAGATGGCCGTGGAACTCAACACATTTCTTGAATTCCTCACTGGATAGAATATCCGCTGCCTTCATTTCATTCTCCTTTAAAAATTGGGTGGTCCTGCAGAGGTAGTGATGAATCCCGTTCAGTCCCCCGAATGTCAGGACACTGAATCCAATTCATCACTACCTGTGCAGGACTACCAAAAATTGAAAATTGAAATTTACGTGTTCTTGCTCTCTCCAAAAGGTGTTATAACTTAGGGGAGTCCGTGAACCTGAACTTGTTCAAGCATTGGTGTAAACCTAATGCTTGGACAATGTCTGATTTCAAGTTTGGCTGACGTTCAACTTGCGTTCAGGTTTGGTTTACGTTTACGGACAGAGCGGTCTCTCCGAAAAGCGTGATCATCAGAAAAAACACGATTATAACGGATTTAGGGGTAATGCGTTTTTTTTAGTCCCTAAGCGTCTTGTCTTTGTCCTGTACACAGATCAGAAACACATATCCCAAGATAATTCAGATGTCAACAATTTATTTTCAGACTCCGGTTCCCGGTCGTCACGGCGGGAGAAGTTCAGATATCTTAGGGAGCAGTTCCAACTGGTTTATCAGGTTCAGGTATAATAACGGCGAAATAGTAAATTGTTCACATCTCTCTCCAGTGCCGGGGGGAGGTCTCCTTGCCGTCAGTCTGAACAAGGTCGTCCCATTCGGTTCGGTAGATGTCCAAGGCGGCTGTGAGGGTCTTGGAAAACTTGTAGGCCGCTCCCATACCATAAGACATGGGCATCTCCAAGGTCTCATCGATCTGAAACGAGTTTGATGTCGTCGCGCCGTATTCGGGCAGGTCAGGATATTGGAGGGCGTGATGAAATACGTGATCATGCTTCAAATCGGCTTCAAAGGGCGTTTTGAGTACCGCACTGAGGGCGAGCTTATCCGTGACATGCCACAATGCCCCGAAATTGGCGTTGATGCCGCTGAACCGGTAGGTGTGAAGATTGCGGGATTCCCGGAGAAACGCCTTCCCGTCATCCCTTCCCGCATCCTTCTGGGAGATCTCCTGTCTCCATTCGTTCCTTCCAAGGTCATCATCCCATATGTTCAGGGTGCATCCCACGGAGAATCGGGGCGTGATCTGAATGCAGTAGGCGATCCCCAAGGCGGAGAGGTTTCCTTCCTGCTGATATTCAAAGGCTTGGTTTGCCGAGAGGCCCTCTGAATCGGTGGAGAGGGAGAAACGCCAGTCGCGATTGAAGTCATACAGTTTCTGATAATTTAGGGAGACCACCATGTTGCGACCCAGGACTTCATTGACACGGGCCGTCCCGAGCGTTTCTGTATTCGCGCCCAGTATTTCCCTGGTATCTGGATCTCGGAGGATCTCTCCTTCCCGGAAAAATACTGGATCTTGGAGGATCTCTCCTTCCCGGAAAAATATCAGATGCATGCCGGGCTTGATTTCATGGTCTTTTCTGAGGTTGATCGTCACCTTTTTCCTGCCCGCGTGAACGACTTTCCCTTCGACCAGGGGAAGCGCGTCTCTGAGCTTCACCACCAGCCCCTGACACAACTCGTCAACAACCGTTTCGTCAATATCTTCTCCATAGACATCTTGCAATGTGACCTCATGGGACGTCTCCGTCTCTATCATGCTCGCGGATATCTCCAAGGAACCGGCTTGTGGTTTGCCGTCCTTTCCAAGCCTTATGGTCACAGCGGGGAGATCATGTTGCGCCACCTGTCGGTTTTCGGAAGAAGGACCTTCATCCGCATCCGTCCCCGGAGATATCAGTGCGTCCATTGCGAGGGAAATCCGGTCACGACACAGACTCTGTCGTGGCATATGCAAAGAAGTCCGCAAACAGTGGCGTGTGAGAACCATGTCCTCCTTCAGCTGGTCAGCGGCACCGTCTGGGACGTGAGCGTCAGGGAACAACTGGGATACGAGGCCGTCATGGGAATCATCGAAAGGCTGCATGAATGTCCCGGAATAGCACGCGTCGTAAACCACGGTCACCTTACCGGAGATATCAGCCTGATTCAGCCATGCGGCGAGTTCGGATGCGGATAAGGTTTCTCCGTCGCTCATTTGAAAGGTCTCAT
>JAOZRQ010000514.1 GCA_029940115.1 Desulfobacterales bacterium | reverse complement strand
CCCGACCCGGAATCCACCGACACTTGACCAAGTACTTAATGACAATTGGCCTTCAACATTGGCATCCTTGCAGGACCTTTACATTAATGTATTGATGATCATAGGTGTAAACTTAAGAATTCTCCATGAACTTGAACATGCTTGTCCACATTCAGTTCAAGTTCAAGTTTAAGAATTCTGAACGGACTGGGACTTGAACTTCGTGAACCTGAATGTGAATGGGCAGGTTCGGGCATGAGTTCAAGTTCAAGTTTACACTTATGGTTGACACTTTTGTCAGTCTGCCCATTCCAAGACATGGGAAGATGCTTTTGTTTTTGCCGGACTACGGGTGCGTGGCATGAGCCACCCCGACAAAATTTCAATCAGGAGGTTTATCATGCATCGAGCTTACAATTACAAAGTGATTGTCTTCATCTTGATATTTGCCCATGGGGGAACGGCCCTGGCCCAGTGCGACTGCGAGGAGCTGTTCTGCTCCCCCGGGCACCAGCCGTGTGCGGACACCGAGGTCATGAGCCTGAACGAGACGGTGGTGACGCTGATGGACGAGGTTGCGAACATGAGCATTGATCTGGCGACTGCCAACGCCACAATCACGGCGCGGGACGCCACCATCGCAACCCATGAGACCACAATCACGGCACAGACCGCCACCATCACGGGACTTGAGACAGACCTCGCAACGGCCAACGGAACGATAGCAACGCAGGCGGAGACAATCTCAGGGCTACAGTCGACTGTCGGAACTTTACAATTCAAACTGAAAATTGAGACGTCAATATGGGGATTTGCTGAGAACTACGACGTTTTTGAGGATCAGATATACTATTCGTCCTCTGAGCAATCCGTGTCGCTGTTTCCAGGACAGGGCGCTGTTGTCTATCAAAAACAGATGGACACATATAACACTCTGTTTTGTAGAGAGTTTTGGTTTTGGACGTGGCCGTTGCCTCATTTCTCGACACACAATGTCACAGTGACGCCGACATCATATGATTATTTCTCAAATACGCTTGATGTCGTTTTGAAAATAGACAGCGGCCGAAATTTCTGCCATTTTCCGGCAATACACGACTCTGGCTCCTATCAGTCCTCTCTGAAATTGGAAGTCGGAAAGGAAAATGTATTCGTGTCGGATCCAAAATATAGCTATTACTGGTTCAAAATTTCATTTCTGCCATGAACATAATCGCACTTCTTTTTTTAATCGTCGCCACCCCTTGCCATGTCGGATGTCAACAACCTTCCTTCCGGGAAACGACACTTTGTCTGACATTTTGACCTTTCCCTGATGCCAGGGGGATTGACACACACGACGCATCACGTCTCACGCATCACGTCTCACGCATCACGTTTCACGCATCACGCATCACTGCCAAGCGTCCTCAGAATGAAGATGACATCCGAGAGCCCGATCCTGCCGTCCCCGTCCGGCACCGCCCCAGGATGGATGCGGACATCACCCGCACCGGCTCCTGCCAGTATTTGCAAGGCGAGGATGGCATCCATCAGGTCAGCCGCGCCGCTGTCATCAATGTCGCCGGCGATGATCAGCCTCACTGTGTCCCAAGCGTCCGCGGTGTTCCAGGCAGGATCCCTGAAGCGGACATATACGGCCTTGTCGCCCCTTCCCCCAGGCAGCTCCCACTCCCTGAAGCTCGCCATCGGCTCCCATCCGCCCCCCGCTTCGTGCCCCTCATTGCTGACATGCATCTCCGACGCGCCCTCGGCTTCGAGAAACAGGGTGACGGTCCGGGCGGATGTGACCTCCGGCCCGATGACACTCACCCCGGAGGGCGGGACCACATCAATGCGATAGGGCCCGGCGGTTGTCGTGGGGCCGATCTCCTCCTCCCCGTATTTGGCCGCAATGTGGAAATAATGGGCCACATCGTCCGGCGCGGAATCCGCAAAGTCCCGACTCGTGAAGCTGGTTCCGGTGGTGTGGGACGCATCGGCCGGGTCAGGACCGACAAATGTGTGGTCCGGTTCCGTGTCAAACCGGACAAAATAACCTTGGGGACATCCCTCGGGAACATCCCAGGTCATCTTCATCCGGGAGACCTGCGATGGCACGTCGAGAAAATGTGTCAGCGAACCGACGTTCGGGACCGCTTCCCCGCCTTGGCCGGATGCGGGTCCGCCGCAAAGCCAGAGCAAAAATGTGACGATCAGGGCAATACGCGGGATCATCGCTCACCTCCGTCTGTGTGAAATGGGTGAATCTCAAGACCGCCTGAAGGCGGAATTGGAGCCAAGGACCCGGAGCCAAGGACCCTGTCCATGCCTCCCTTTTGGCCGTGAATCTGTTCCAAAACCCAGTGGGACGGACGACCTGATATTTTCAAGTTGTCAGCGTCTGGAAACCACCAGACGCAGATATCCGCCGCCCTCTGACCGAGTTTGCAGAGAACCTCGGCATCAATCCAGAGGGTTGCCACCCGCCCATGACGTGTCTCACGAACATCCCCTGCCGCCGCAGTGCCGGCAAGCCCGCTTCCCGCAATACCAGTCACCTTTCCGCCCGCAGCGCCGCCGACCAGCTGACTGCCCATGCTGACGCCCGTGTCAATCCCGGTGCCGAGCCAGTATTCCGACGACGATATCTCTCCGCTGTCGTACTTTTCCTGACGGACATCCTGCCGGGAGAGGAAGCCTCCCGTGAGACCGCTCCATACGTCGTAGAATGACTGCCTCACCGTGAGTCCGAGAACTGTTCCGAGAGAATTGTCCCAGGCAAGCGTCTCATAAGAGCTTTCCTCGTCGATGCCGAACCACTGGCGGATGCTCATGTTTCCGTTTGGGTCAACATAGACCAGCGGATTGCCGTAGGCATACAGATACCGGTGCAGACTCGGCGGCGTTCCCAATTCACCCAGATAGGCATCCTGCGTGGTGAACCTCGCAATGTCGGGGTCGTAGTACCGGGCATCAATGTAAATCAGCCCGGTTCGCTCATCATGCTCCTGCCCCGTGAAGATCTGCCGGTTGACGCTCTCCCCGACCTGCTCCCTTATATGGCCCCACGGATCAAGGATGTAACTCACTCTCACTCCGCCGCTCTCATCGGTCAGGTTCACGGTGCTGCCGAGAGCGTCATGGTGATAATACTGCTTCTCCAAACCTGTTGTTGTCAGAGTGTCAGAGGCTTATTTCGCCGAGCAGCCTTCCGGTTTCCGTCTCATATATCCTCTCATTGTTTCCAGGCCTGCAATCCCTGTCCGAGGAATAGGCGGTCAGGCGCCACAAAATTTTTTTGGACAGCCAGCCCTCCCTTCTTCTCATTCTCAGATCGCCGATCCAGGCTTCAGTTTTTACGGAAAAACGTCTTCCCGGCACATCGGGAAGCCTGATGCACGGTTTCACTCCCACCGGTCCCGAAAAAATGAAATTCAGTTCCGAATCATCTGTCATCAGAAACGGCGGCTCACACTCAATGTGAGGTATGTCCGAAACCCAGCATACGCCTCTCCCCTCGGCCATGATGGGGAAGAGGGTCATTTCATATGTTCTTCTGCAACTTTCCGAAATGACGGCAACGCGGCCTGTGTGTCGCCAAAAATACCAGCCCCCCGTATAGTAAACATATAAAACACTCCCTTCAAGCAGCGTATCCGTCTCACCCGGCATCATCCATTTAATATGAAAAGCAAAATCCGATTTAATATCCTTCAGCAATTCCATGTTTCCTCAACCTTTCCAATTGCAATTCCAGCAACAGTTTGTCTCTCCAATCAATGCCGCGGAACATTTTTTTGTGTGAGAATATGTAGCTTTTGGCCTGTATCTCATCAGCGGTCCTCCGCCCCTCAAAACGATTAAGTTCCGCCTCCCACTCATCACAAAGCTCTATATACTCCCTGCGTCTCCATCCTCCTATGTTGGGATTGTAGAAGTCCCTCTCATCGACATCGACAAACTGTTTGGTATGCACAAACTCTTCCCAAACGCCTGCCCGCCTTTCCCAGGGAACCAGTTTTATCTCTTTGGGACCCACGGCGGAGGAAGCTCTCATATCTGTCCTCACATTGATCCCCCGTCTCTCAAGGCTTTTTATCATGGGCCCGACATGCTCCCCCTTTCCGAACGTGAGATACCAGTGAAGGTCGTGATACCAGACAGTGTGTTCCGAGGGATACGGTGCATCATGCGCCTTCACGCCCCGAAGATATCCCCTTCCCCTGTTTATGGCGGCATCAAGATCGGGTTCCGTGTCCCCTCTGAACTTTCTGTGAAGATGTGCCCGTCTGTCCCGTGCCATCCCCAGGTGTGCGGATGAGTAAATCTTTCGGGGAACCCGCAGGATTCTCTCTCCTCTGTCGTGCAGACCTCTCCATGACTCGCTGTTTCTCCTGAAAAATCCCCGGATTTTCCGCTCGGCCCTCTCCCCCAAGTGAAACCTGTCATCCAGCCTTCTTCCGACTTTTCGTAGCGCCGCCGCCCCGGCATCGCCCGCGATGTTGGCAACGGTGTTCCTTGCCAGATGTTCCGCAACGGAGCCCTCTCTTGTGGCCACATCGACAGCCGTATCTCCGACAGTTCGCAGAGCCAGTTTGCCCGAGCATATCGCAGCTTTGGTTCCGATCTTGGCCTCGGCGGCTCCGGGAATCAGACCGATGACGGAGTTCACTGCCATGTTCTTGGCGAAGGTCAGACCCGCGTTGAAATCTCCGTCATCGGTCATCTTGGCGATTCCGGCCTCGACTCCCGTCTCGATCGCTGATTCGATGGCCCTCCAACCCAGATAGGCAAGAACACCCGCAGTTACAACTATTCTGCCATTTGAATCAATATAGGCAGTCGGATTCGAGTATGAATACAGATACCGATGCAGACTCGGTGGCGTTCCCAATTCACCGAGATAGGCATCCTGCGTGGTGAACCTCGCAATGTCGGGATCGTAGTACCGCTTCTTGCAATAAATCAGCCCGGTGTTCTCATCATGCTCCTTCCCCGTGAATATCTGCCGGTTGACGCTCTCCCCGATCTGCTCCCTTATATGGCCCCACGGATCAAGGATGTAACTCACTCTCACTCCGCCGCTCTCATCGGTCAGGTTCACGGTGCTGCCGAGAGCGTCATGGTGATAAT
>JAOZRQ010000513.1 GCA_029940115.1 Desulfobacterales bacterium | reverse complement strand
CTCCGGAGTGCAAAGTTCACTTTGCCAGTCCCTCCGGAGTGCAAAGTTCACTTTGCCAGTCCTCCGGAGTGCAAAGTTTACTTTGTCAATCTCCTTGTGCGATACTACGACTGTCAATGACCCATGACCAGACAATATCCCGTCCGCTCGTTTTGGATTGACAAAGCCGAAATCTGAACCCCTACCGGTTCCAACTCCGGCCAAAGCGGAAAATCGGGAAACTGTCCGGTCAGGATATGAAACGGCAGCCAAAAGGATGCCGAAAAAGAGGAAACAACCGTTGGAATCATTGAGGCTTATAGAAAAGGCAGACCCTGAAATTGCAAAGGCCATTGTTAGTGAGTTTGAGAGACAGAAGAACACCTTGGAGATGATCGCGTCGGAAAATATCACCAGCCCGGCGGTGATGGCGGTCCAGGGAAGTGTGTTGACGAACAAATACGCGGAAGGGTATCCAGACAAGCGATATTACGGCGGATGCGAATATGTGGACGTGGCCGAGAAACTGGCCATGGAGAGGGCCAAAGCACTCTTTGACGCCGAGTATGTCAATGTGCAGCCCCATTCAGGCTCCCAGGCCAACATGGGGGTTTACTTCGCACTGTTGAACCCGGGGGATACCGTCCTCGGCATGAATCTGACTCACGGCGGGCACCTGACCCACGGCAGCCCGGCCAGTTTCTCGGGGAAACTCTATAATTTTGTTCACTACGGCGTCACAAAGGAGACCGGGACCATTGACTATGTGGAGGTGGCCACCCTAGCGGAGAAGCATAGGCCGAAGATGATCGTGGCCGGGGCCAGTGCTTACCCCCGCATCCTCGATTTTGAGGCTTATGCGAAGATCGCCCAATCCGTGGGCGCTTATCTGATGGTTGACATGGCCCACATTGCCGGGCTGGTGGCCGCAGGGGTTCACCCGTCGCCCGTCTCCTTTGCCGATGTGGTCACCTCGACCACCCATAAGACCCTGAGAGGCCCCCGGGGCGGCCTGATTCTGGCGAAAAGCGATCATGGCAAGAAAATCAACAGCCAGATATTCCCTGGCATACAGGGTGGCCCGCTGATGCATGTGATCGCCGCGAAGGCCCTCGCGTTCAAAGAAGCCCTCGGAGATGCATTCAAGACCTATCAGAAGAACATCGTTGAAAATGCAAAGGCCCTGGCGGAACATCTCATGGAAAACGGCGTGAAACTGATCTCGGACGGCACGGACAATCATATGATGCTTGTGGATCTGAGAAATCTCAACCTCACCGGCAAGGATGCCGAAGCGGCACTGGAGCGTGCCGGGATCACCGTCAACAAGAATGCCATCCCCTTTGAAACTGAAAGCCCCTTTGTCACGAGCGGCATCCGCATCGGCACGCCGGCCCTCACCACAAGAGGCATGGGAACGGAGGAGATGGAGACCATTGCAGACCTGGTTGTCCAGATCCTGAGAAACTGCAATGATGAGACGGTGACGGAACGAGTCAAGAAGAAGGTTCAGGAGCTTTGTGACGCGTTTCCGATATACAGAAACTAAGTTTTTCTGATTATAACGGATTTTGGGGAGCCCGTGCCTGCCCGTGCCCCTTCCCCGTTGCGGGTGCCTCACATCACAAAATCCGTTAGAATCAGACCTGTCCTTCATGGGATGCCACTGCCCGGGAATATCTGGAAGAGGCGGGTCTGTGTACAGGACAAAAAGTCGGGAACGGGCGAGAAACCCGGCTTTTTCCCAAAAGGGCCGACTTCCCGACTGCAAGGAAAAGCCGGGTTTCTTTCCTCTGTCACCTTTTTTGTCCTGTACACAGGAGGCGGGTATGGAGTTTCAGAACCAGCAGATCGAAAACCCCCTTGTCCATGCCACTGCCCGGATTTCCCGTGGCGTCCGTGGAAAACTTTGGGGATGGGCAGGGGCACAGGCAGGCGCAGGGATCTGCCGAGAATCGGAAAAAAGCTTATGAAATGTCCATTTTGCGGAGAGATTGATGACAAAGTCATTGATTCCCGGTTGAAAAAAACCGGAATCGCCATACGAAGGCGTAGGGAGTGTCTCACATGTGGCCGGCGGTTCACCACATATGAGCGCATTGTGGAGATCCCAGTAATGATCATCAAAAAGGATGGCCGGCGGGAGGTCTTCAACCGCGAGAAGGTCCACTCAGGCATTCAGAGAGCCTGTGAAAAGCGGGATATCAGCATGAATGTCATCGAAGAGTTCCTTGACGAGCTGGAGCGTGATCTCAGGGAGACCGGCGAGAAAGAGATCGTCTCGTCTCTTATCGGCGAAATGATCATGGCAAAACTTCATGCGATAGACGACATTGCATACATACGATTCGCATCGGTTTACAGAGAATTCAAGGACGTGCATGAATTTGTCTCTGAAGTGAAAAGCCTTTCCGGCAGAGAATACGGCGCGACAGACGGCTCTGAGGCGTATGAAGACGACGTGGAGTAAAAGAAACCCGGTTTCTGACACTGTGTCCATTTGACCGGGAGTGGCATCCAAAGGCAGAACCGCCAAACCTGTCATTCCGGGCATGAGACGGGAAACGGCGGAGCCGTTCTGTTTCCGTTATGAGGCGGAGCCTCGTAACGGGATATGCTTTTGGCGTCGTGGGATGTGACAACGGCGGAGCCGTTCTGTTTCCGTTACGAGGCGGAGCCTCGTAACGAGATATACTTTTTTGCAGAGGAGAAGAACAATGATGACAATTTCCATCGAGCCTGCTCAGGACGCAGGTGAAGTGTTGTGTTTGGTCCAATCTGCCATTCAAGGTGAGATCAGAAATCTTGAACTTGCTCTGAACTTGGCACGGAAACGTCTGAAACCGTTTGAGGAAAAATATGGGGTAAACTCGGCGCACTTTATCATTGAGATGACCGCTGAAGACTTGGAGAACGGCGATGACGAGTATGTGAGCTGGGCCGGGGAATACAAACTCATGCAGAGGCTTCAGGCAAAATTGCGTAAACTGAAAGAGATTGGTTATAATGATTCAAAGCTACTTTGACAAAATCAAAAAAGTCGTTGATCAATATACGGGTACCCATTTTGTTCTGGAATCAGACGTGAATTTTGAGACGCGTCGCGGAGGACAAGGATATCTTAAAGGCAGAATAACTTTTACTGATGGATCAGCGTTGCACTTCAGCGAATATCTCGATTGCATCGGAGAAGTGGTGGATAAACTGATGTTTACCTATCATTATCAGAGTGAATCACATCAGTTGATTTTCAGATATGACAATGCGCTCCATCGGCCTCTCTTATCCTATCCTGAGCATAAGCATGTTCCGGGACAGGTGATCGAAGCAATGGCTCCGACCTTTGATGACGTGCTGACCGAAATCCTTACAATAAAAGGCTGGGCATAAGGAGTATTTGCTTGGCAGCTTGGGTTCCTTTGATGTCTGGGGAGGTGCAATCCCAAGGAACATCCCCCGTCACCATCACGGACCCGTTCTCCCGGAGGAGGAGAAACGCCTTGAATGGTACTTTGAGCATTAAGGATGGCTCTGTCTTGACGCCGACATTGTTGATTATTTCAAAAAACAGGTTCACAAGGCAGGCGGAGGCGATTTCCGGGTGATGATCAACCATGCGCTCAGGGAACATATGAAAACAGGGAGAAAATCTCTGAATGAAGGCAGATTGCACAGAGTGGCCAGGAAAGAGTTGCAACTCGCTCAATAAAAAGGACTCCGCAGACTTTTATCAGATCCGAACCGATCGCCCGACAATTCATTGCCGGGGAAAGGAAATACAGGTGACACAGAAAACTTTGAATGATCACATCGAAAGCAGACCGGAAATAGCCGGCGACAAACCCCGTATTGCCGGACATCGGATAACTGTTCAGAACATTGTGATATGGCATGAGCGGATGGGACGAACCGCAGATGAGATTGCCGCCGATTACGGTTTGTCCTTGGCTGATGTTTACGCGGCTCTGGCATATTATCATGACCATCAGTTTGAGATTGAGAAGTCCATTAAGGATGGCAAGAGGTTTGCGGAGGAACTCCGTCAGAAAACGCCCTCGAAGATAGGCAGGAGAATGTATGAGCGGGAAGGTAAGGTTTTATACGGATGAGCATGTTTCTCGTGCTGTTGTAAACGGATTGCGGAACAGAGGAGCGGATGTTCTGACGACAAAGGAGGCGGAAATGCTCGGAGCATCTGATGAGGAGCATGTTGCTCTGGCCTCAGAACAGGGCAGGGTCATCTTTGCTCAGGATGATGATTTCCTGAAACTACACGCCGAAGGCGTGAATCACAGCGGTATTGTCTATGTCCGTCAGAATACACCTGTCGGCGATATCATACGCGGGCTGATGCTCATTTATCATGTCCTGGAACCTGATGATATGCGGAATCATGTTGAATTCTTGTGAATTCCGGAGACGATCATGCAGTGGTCGAAGCTAGAGCTTTCAACAAAATGTTTGTCGCTCCGGACAATCTTTTTGTTGAAGGCTACAAAGATGGCTTATAAGAAAGGTGGACGATAGCGCTTCTTATAAACCATCCCTGTAGTTTTATAAATAATCACTGGCGTATCTGCCTTCCACTTTCATAGGCGGATGCGTATGGCGTTGACATAACAGATGATGCGCTATACCGGCATGAATCGCAGATTTTGGAAAAGCTTCGGTTTATGGCGGTGTCGGGCATATCATTAAAAGGATGAGTTTATGAGTAAAAAAGACAAAGACACCCGGGTTCAACCGAGTCACCCCGGGGTAATACTTCGGGACGACTTCATGTCCGTTTATGGCCTCTCAGCAAAGATGCTTGCCGATAGCTTGAACGTATCGGGACAGACGGTCAACGAGGTTCTGCGTGGACGCCGTTCGATCACGCCAGTTATGGCATTGCGTCTGTCCCGTTTCTTCGGAAACGAACCCGATTTTTGGCTGAACGCCCAGCATGACTTTGATTTGTACAAAGCCGAGGAAAAATATAAGGAGGAGCTGAATCAGATACAACGGATAATCGCCCCAAAAATAGACCGATCTAACCCCAGCTTTTCGGTGAGCACAGGCCAAAAGGCGTAGGATGGGGTTCCACCAATCTCAACTTTCGCTATCAGCCGGGGGA
>JAOZRQ010000512.1 GCA_029940115.1 Desulfobacterales bacterium | reverse complement strand
CTAAAATTTCATTTCAGCACTCCGGAGTTATTTGGTCACAGATACCTAAGGAGAGTCTTATGAAAAACATGCGATTGATCATCTTCGGCATTTTTCTGACGGGCGTTTTCCATCTTCCGCCCTTGCCGGCGGCCCATGCACAGGTGATCTTGGATGGTACCATGGGCACGGACGGTCCGTTGCGAGGTCCTGATTATCAGGTTCGGGCGAAATACGGGCACCAAGCGGGAGCGAATCTTTTCCACAGCTTCCAGAAATTCAGTGTCGGCACCAATGAGAGTGCGACCTTCAGCGGTCCGAGTTCTGTTGAGAACATCATCAGCCGTGTCACCGGCGGGACCTCGTCATGGATTGACGGGACCTTGCGATCCACCATTGACGGCGCGAACATGTACCTGCTGAATCCGGCGGGCATGATGTTCGGCCCGAACGCGTCTCTCGACATCACCGGCTCGTTCCATGTCAGCATCGCGGATTACCTGCGCCTCGGGAGCGGCGAGCGATTTTACGCGTCGCCCCGGGCTGGCGAGGTGCTCTCCACCGCGGCCCCAACAGCCTTCGGCTTCTTGGATGATGATGCCGCGGGGATCACATTTGACGGTGCGGAGATCGCCTAGGAGGACTGGGATTCCGGGACGCTTGAAGAGACCGTGCATCATTTCCGCCTACAGTTGCAGAACCGGATGAACAACCGCTTCCTGTATCTGGCCGAACAACTCTATGACTGGATCATACGTCCCGTTGAAGCGGAACTGACCGCCCGGGAGATCACCACGCTGGTCATCGCGCCGGACGGAGTCCTTCGGCTGATACCGCTGACCACACTGAGCGACGGAAAAGAGTTCCTGATCCAAAAATATGCCATGGCCCTCATCCCTGCCATAACCCTCACAGATCCCAAGCCTTTTCCAAAAGAGAACATCGAAATTCTCCTCTCCGGATTGTCAGAAGGGAGACAGGGTTTCTCTCCGTTGCCGAGTGTGGTTGCGGAGCTGAGAGACATAAAAAAAATCATGGATGCCAAGATATTGATTATGAACAAGGCGTTCAATGAGGAAAATCTGACAAGGGAATTCAAGACCCGGGCGTATTCCATCTTGCATGTCGCCACCCATGGCGTGTTCGGCGGCACACCTGATGAGAGCTTTCTCCTGCATTATGACAGCAAATTGACCATGAACGGCCTTGAAAAACTGATCAGCCTCAGCAGATTCCGTGACAGGCCGGTGGAACTGCTGACCCTGAGCGCGTGCCAGACCGCTCTCGGAAATGAACGAGCGGCATTGGGACTGGCGGGTGTCGCGGTCAAGGCAGGGGTGAGAAGCACGATTGCAACCTTATGGTATGTGGATGATGAGGCCACTTCACTGGCGATCCGGGAGTTTTATCGCCAGATCAAAAAACCGGGCATTTCAAAGGCAGAGGCCTTGCAGAATACGCAAAAGAAACTGATTGACCAGCGGCGTTACTGGCATCCTTTATACTGGGCACCGTTTCTGTTAATCGGGAATTGGATGTGATGGAAAAAGTTTGTAGTTCCGCCTCTCGGCGGTGCGAAACCGCCTAAAGGCGGAACTACAAACTGAAACCCGTTCACGTTCAAAATCCAAAACCGACCACCGTCACATCATCCCGTGTCTCCTTCTCCCCTTTGTATTCATGAAATGCCTGAAGGAGCCTCTCCCGTTGCTTGTCAAAAGGGAGATGGGCGTTCTCTTTCAGCAAGTTTCGGAATCGTCGTGTGCCGAAACGGCGGCTCTCATCTCCTCCGTGCTGGTCTGCAAACCCGTCGGTCAGCATGTAAAAGGACATCCCTTTCTCAATGGGGATCGTGTGATTGGTGTAATCAAAATTCACATCTGACCGCTTATATCCGAGACTCTGCCTGTCCCCCTTGATCACGATCAGTTCATCATGGTGAAAATAAATCAGCGGCTGTTTCGCGCCTGCGAAGATGAGTTGGGTGTAGGGAGTTGCTTGTTGTTTGCAGGTTGCAGGTTGCAGGGTGTTGTCCGTTGGGTGTTTGGCAACGGAGAACGGACCACTATCAACGGGCAACGGACAATTGGCCACCGGCAACGGACAACCGGCAACGGACAACCCACAACTGACAAAGCATATCGCGGCATCCAGTCCGTCGTCGGACAGGGCATAATCGGTGTCCTGATGAAGGGTGGTCTTGACGAACGCACTGAGCCGTTTCAGTATGTCGGCAGGGTCGTAGATACTTTCGTCCGTTATGATCTGTTTCAGACCTGAGGAGGCGATCATGGTCATGAACGCGCCGGGGACCCCGTGGCCGGTGCAGTCAATCATCGCGACGATCACGCCCTCTCCGACCCGGGCCGTGAATATGAAATCCCCGCTCACAATATCTCTCGGCATCCATAAAAAAAAGCTGTTTGGCAGGAAATGGCTGATATTCTCTGGATTCGGCAACAGGGAACGCTGGATCGTCTTTGCATATCGAATGCTGCTGAGGAGCTTCTGGTTCGCATCCTCGGCAATCTCCTTTGCCTTTTTCACTTCCGCTTCGGCCTTTGCCAGATGGTGATACGCGAGACGGAGTTCCCTGCTCTTCTGGATGAATGCCTGTTTCTCCTCATAGGAATAGCGGGCCATTTCAATGATCAGTATCTTTCGCTTTCCCAAGGAGAGCGCGGTGGCCTCGAATTCACACTCATTTCCCCATGGGTCGGTCTCAATCCACGGGCCGGATTTCAGCTTTTCGGTGTTTCCGGTGGTCCACCATTCTTCCGCATCAAAGAGAAAGTTTTCAAGAAACGGGAACTCCTCCTCAGGTCTGAAGCCCCTCATTCCAGAAGGGACATCCGGGAAAAACCGCCTCAGGCACTCCGGAATATCCCCGGTCAATTGGAGCGAACCGTCATTCATGCGCTCCATCACCGCCATGTCGAGATGGTGGAACAGGCCCTCTATGTTGGACTCATCCATCATTTTTCATTCAAGCTTCATTTAGGGGTTTACATTCAAGTTTGTAGTTCCGTCTTTAGGCGGTTTCGCACCGCCTAAAGGCGGAACATGTGTGGTCTCAATAGGGTTTGAACATTACCCGCGGTTTCGCACCGCCTAAAGGCGGAACTACAAACTGGACCACTTTTCAGATTCCCATGAAAACGCCTCCAACGGCCCCTCAATCCCTCTTAGGGTGGCTCTTGCGAAGCGTTTCTGAAAATCGTCGATTTTCCGGAACGTGTTTTTGTCAAGCAGAATCTCGTTTGAACGCGTTTGGCTTTCAAGGAAGGAGGCGAGATTCACGCTCGGTCCCACCGCGCTCAGGGTCTTCCGGTTCCGGCTTCCGAGGACGCCTATGAACACCTGCCCCGACGCGATGCCGATCCCGACGCCAAGGCTTTTCTGCCCCTCCGCCGCCATGATCTTCTGAAGTGAATGCATGTTCTCAATGATCTGAAAGCCGGCGGTAAGCGATTGAACCGAGGGGGAGATATCTGAAGAGGCAATGCCGAAAATCGCCATCACCGTCTCGCCGATGATCTTGTCCACCACACCGCCCTCATCCAGAACCGGCTGGATGATGGCGGTCAGGCAGGTGTTGAGCATTTTGAACACCTTTGAGGAGCGTTCTTCGCTGTACGCGGTAAACCCACGAACATTGGCAAAAAGGACCGACACATATCTGCTCTCCTCTATGGCCTCCCCCTTGTGTCGGAGCAGCTTTTCCGCGATTTCCCTGCCGATATGCTGTTTCAGAAGCTTCGCGTGTTTGTCTCTGAGAAGGCAGAGGTCATTGATCTTCTGTTGCAAAACAGCCTGATGGGCCTTCTCCTCGGTGGCGTCAAGAAACAGGGTCCAGCATCTGTTCTCTTCCTGAAACATATGGATGTCTGCTGACACGCCGTTCTCCATCTCCACACACACGAGGATCATCTGTTCCTCATCAAGGGGGAAGAGCCCATCCAGCATGAGGAGATGGTCCTTGATGCGGTCTCCTTTTTTCAGATCTGTCATGGCATAGAACTCTGGCTTGCCGCCCCAGTCCCGTATGTGACCATCCTGATCCAGCAGAAGGAAGGCAGGGGAGCGGTCTCTGATGAGCAGATCATAAATGTATTCAAGAACTGGCGGGGCAATATCCGGCATTTGTCCCTCCTTTTTCTTGGAAGGATGAAGTCATCCGGCGAGAAACTAAGTTTCTTTGGAACATTAATGGTTCTAACGGTTTTTGTGGTTTCCGACACGGGCTGAGAATTGTGATCCGCGGATGAACGCGGATGAACGCGGAGGGCCTGTGTGCCGGGGTCCATCCGCGTCCATCAGCGGTCTGTCCCCCGTTCCAGACCGGCTTTCAGGATCGTGACTGTCTGGAATCACACGCAACCACAAAATCCGTTAGAATCAGGAACATTAAAGATGAAGTCATCCGGCATTTATGGTTCCAACATTTTCCGGGCGATCGACAAAAACGCGTCTTCCACCCCCTGACCCGTCTTCGCGCTGGTTTTCATTGTCATCAACCCGTCCTTTGACAGATTGTCAAGGGTCTCCTCCTCTATTTCCCACTCATCCGCAAGGTCTGACTTGTTGAACAGCAGAATGTACGGAACCTTGCCGATGGCCCCTTCGGCCCTCTCCTGGAGGAGAAAGGCGGTCTCCAGTGTATCCCGGCGGGTTCCGTCAACCACTAGGAAATAGCCGGATGAACCCCTCAGATAAGAGGTTTTCACTTTCTGAAACTCATCTTCTCCATAAATGTCCCAGAGAAGGAGATCCACATCCTGTCCTTCCACGGCCACCGTTTTCTTGTCAATCTTGACGCCCACGGTGGTCAGGTATTTTTCGGAGAAGATGCTCTTCACAAATCGTTGGACAAGGCTGGTCTTCCCCACGGAAAACGCCCCCAACATGCAGATTTTTTTCTTGATCATAGCTTATATTGCTCCTTAACGCCATGTTGAATTTTTTTAAACGCCTGTCATTCCTGCGAAAGCAGGAATCCACAGTTCTGAGGGTCGAGCTCCTGATCCCAGCAAGAGTCAGGTCAAAATGGGAGGGCGTTTCTCAGTTTGTAGTTCCGCCTTTAGGCCGTGCCCCACCCCCAAAACGCCGAACAACAAACTGAG
>JAOZRQ010000511.1 GCA_029940115.1 Desulfobacterales bacterium | reverse complement strand
GACTTCGGCGTGAGACTTCGGCGTGGCTCAGTCGAACGCTCAGTCGAACGCTCAGACTTCGGCAAGCTCAGTCGAGTCGTGGAGCCGTTGAACGATTGGCAAATCCGAACCGCCACATCCGCCGCGCCCGGTTCGGACTTCAGTCGAACGCTCAGACTTCGGCAAGCTCAGTCGAGTCGTCAAGTCGTCGAACGATTGGCAAAGGCGAACCGCCTGATTTGTCAATCCCTGACACTTGTCCCCGACATCTCTTATCGGGGAAAAGATGTCAGGGACAGGTTCCGGCAGGAGCGAGGCGAATTCACCTTTCATCCTTCAAATCCCACCACTGTGACATCATCCTGACGCTCATTCTCCCCTCTGTACACCTCAAAAGCTCGGATCAGCATCTCCCGCTGTTTCTCAAATGGGAGACGGGTGTTTTCCCTCAGCAGTTCTCTGAAACGCCTGCTTCCGAACCGCCGGTCCCTTTCCCCGCCCAACTGATCCGTGAACCCGTCGCTAACCATATAAAAACGCATCCCCTTTTCAATCGGAATTCGGTGAGTGGTGAAGTCGTGACCCATATCCGACTTTTTGTATCCGATGCTCTGCTTGTCCCCTTTGATCACCTTCACCCTGCCATTATGAACATAAATCAGCGGCATCCTCGCACCGGCAAAGATCATCTTTCGCCCTCTCGCCCCTCGCCCCCTCGCCTCCACAAAACACATCCCCGCGTCCAGTCCGTCATCGGATGGCGCGTCTGCCATGTCCTGCCGGAGCGTTGTCTTGACGATGACATTCAGCCGCTTTAGGATCTGGGCAGGATCGTGACATCCCTCGTCCCTGATGATCTGTCTCAGTCCCGAGGATGCGATCATGGTCATAAACGCACCCGGCACCCCGTGCCCCGTGCAGTCAATGACAGCAATGACCACACCCCCTCCGCATCCATGGGCATCTGCGAAGATGATATCTCCGCTCACGACATCTCTCGGCATCCATATCACAAAGTTCTCCGGCAGATATTCCCTCACCCGATCCGGCGCGGGCAGGAGAGATCGCTGGATCATCTTCGCGTAATGAATGCTGTCCATGATCTTCCGATTCGCCGTCTCTGCCTCCCGGCGAGTCTCATCAATCTCCTGATTGATCATCCGCAGCAGCGACGAATTGAGATCCCTTTGAGATTCCAAACGCTTCCGATAGGTCTCCGAGCGTTTCAGCTTTTTTTGCAGAAACTGGTTGAGCCGATTCAGATCTTCGATATGCGGTTTCTGGAATTTCGGCATCAGGAGAGGCTGGGAAGAATCTGTCCCCTTTGGGAGCGAGTCTTTTTCGCCGACTAAGGCCCATTTCATATGACTTGATACTGATTTTTCGATTTAACATACTGAAATTTAAGGACACATAGAGCTAATTCAGTATCAAGTCATTTGAAATGCGCTATAAGAGGGAGACGAGCGTGGCATTGTGAAATCGGCTGGGATGATGTCTTGCCAGGGGAGAGAACTCTCCGAAGCTGTAGAAGCCGATGATGGGGAGATGGGGAGGGAGATGGGTCTTCAAGAGTTGCAGCTCTTTCGGGGTTTGTGTGCCGAGGATGTATTTCCGCAACGCGCAGGAGAACGCGAGGGCAAAAGCGAGTTTTTCTCCGGGATAGGCCTGAGTCAACTTTTGAATGCCCTCTCCCGTACTTTCAATGATGCTGTCGCGAATCACCTCTGTCAACTGCACGATCGCGCCTTCGGGCACATTGGCCAAAAAGGTGATGCTCCCATCCGCCTCATTGTATCCAGAGATGCCGCGTATGTAGAAATGCTCCCCGTCGGCTTCATAGACGGCCAAGGGAAACTCCACCGCGGGATAGGTGTGTTTCCCCAAATAATGGCGATAGAAGTCGAGTGCCTTGAAATCACCGATTCGCATAACCGTGGAGCCTTTGGATGCCGTGACCCGGGTTGGCCTGCCCACCGGTTGCCAACTGTTGTCCACGCTGAATCCAAATTCAAGGGGGCCGGCAAGAAGAAGCAAAGGGAGGCCATCCTCCAGAATCTCATTTTTGAAAAACTGGCGTGTGTATGTTTTTTTGCTTAGATGATCCAGATAACGCCCTGCCCTTCCTCCGAACACCGGGCAATCATGCCCCAGCTCATCGGTAAGCGTGTCAAGCAACATTTCAGGGAATCGGATGTGACCCTCCGGGAATGTCAGACAGAGGGAGGGATGCTGAGACAAGCCTTTTTTTGCCTGATGTATGGCCGCCTTGGTTACGGATTCGGGATTTTCCGGGATGTTCCGGCCCACGCCCGCGCTGATTTCAATGGTATCCGAATAGAGGACCATCAGGGCAACGGAATCATCGCTGAAGTCGTAGGCTGAAGAGAACTCTCCCGCGGTGGTGCATCCGATCAGATCAATCCCTGGAAAACTGCGGATGATCTCATCCAGCATCAAGCGATGGTCAAAGTCAATACAGGCAAATACGATCCCGGCTTGAGGGATCAGATGCCCCATCTGCTCTTTGCATCCGCCAATCGCGAGTCGAGTGGCGTTCAACGTGTCAACGCACTCTGCCTGTCCCAGTCCTGCTTTGATCATGATTTTTCTCCAGTTGCAAGGTGTAAGTTGTAAGCTCCAACTCGGTCATCAAGTTTTTGTTGTTATTCTTGCGAACAACCGCCAACTGTCATTCCCGCGAAAGCGGGAATCCACTGTCGCAATGTCCGAGGCTTCCATGTGAAAGGCCTCGCCAACTGTCATTCCCGCGCAAGCGGGAATCCACTGTCGCAATGCCCGAGGCTTCCATGTGAAAGCAGAAGTCCGTCCTTCCCGCCAGCGGAGCGGTGGTTTCCTGCTTTCGCAGGAATGACAGGCTTTGCGTTGGACAGGTCACAACAAAAGATGAAGGCCTCACCAACTGTCCCGCCAGCGGAGCGATGGTTTCCTGCTTTCGCAGGAATGACAGGCTTTGTATCTTAGAGCTTACAGCTTGCAGCTTTGAACTGATGCCACAGACTGTTCTGCTTCCGGAACGGCTCCAGTCGATCGCGCATCGCTTGGGGCAATGGCTCCGGTTCAATCGGCTCCTTGAATGCCTCCCTGACGGCCTTGGCATACCATCCGAGCTCCCCGGACTGAATGGCCCGGACAAATCCAATGCAGAGACGGGAGGCGATCAGCCACATCGCGCCCGGAAACGGGAAATAGCGGCGGATGATCCATATGGTGTTCCGGGTGGGAAAGAATACCCGCCGCCAGTGGGTCCGACCCATGGGCGACTCCCGATGCACGATGCGGCAGTTCGGTTCATAGCGGATATCATAGCCCTGTCGCATCACCCGGATGGCGACCTCCATCTCATTCTGATACAGAAAGAAACGCTCAGGATACCAGCCGATCCGTTCAAACAGGTCCCGACGGATGGCAAAACCACATCCCACAAAGGTCATGGATGGCCCCGGGATATCCGTCTCCGGCAGGTGCCAGGTTCGCACCGGCTCCCCCTTGGCAGATTCAATGCGGCAGGCCACCACGCCGACTTCGGGCCGCTTGTTTAGACAGGCGATCATCCGGTCCACCGTCGCGATATCATAAGGATGGGAATCGTCATCCAGCACCAGGATGTACTCGCCGCTCGCCTGTCTGAATCCTTGGTTCAGGCCGGCGATCCCCCCGTTCTTTTCCAAGATCATCACGCGCATCCAATGCGCTTGCCCTTGGAGATATGCAGATGTGCCGTCATCAGACGCGTTGTCCACCGCGATCACCTCAATCTCCTCCCGTCCCGTCAGAAGTCGCCTCAGATGCGTCACGGTTTGCCGCGTCTCGCTCAGGCGATTGTGGTTCAGAAACAGGATGCTCAGTTGGGGACCTTGGCTCATCGTCTTCTCCCGGACGGGTGCATGCTGTTGACGATCTGAGGATACCAGAGAGTGAGTTCCTCGCCCGAGGCCAGCATACGATTGACGAATTCGACACCCTGCATGAAAGAATGATCCATGTTTCCCACTTCATAACGCCATGCGCCAAAGCGTCCCCTGGAGTAGATCCCTTTTTCTTCAAGATGCGTGAGAAGCGGGAAAAGGGTCTGGTTCCGCTCCAGCCCCGGGATGGGATACCCTTTTTCGATGAACTGGTACCATGTGTGGCTGATCTGACTGCGGCTTGAGAGGAGTCTGGTGTTCAATGCGCCGGCGATGACATCCTCAATCACCCGATCCTGCTCCACTTCCTTGAGGGGGCTCTCACTCACCTCACACATCAGTGACCATTTGGTCGCCGGATCAGGGACATTGTGGGGTGAATAGTTGCTGAAGACGGTCACCCGATAGAAGGGGCAGTTCTCCTCTGGAAAATAGATCCAGCATTTTGTCGCGAGTGCGTCCGGCGGATTGCCTTTGAGGGCAAGGCCCACCACATGGGTTGAGGAGGATTGAAGAGTGAAGAGTGAATATCGAAGACCGAGAAATGAAGGATCAGACGACATTCGGATGAGGTTTCTGAGGGGAATCGTGCTCAGGAGGATATCATATTCCTCGGTGGTTCCATCTGCGAACGTCAGCTTTCGGGCATGGGGGGAGAGGCTTGTCAGTTCCCTGTTCATCAGCATCTTTTCACGGGGAAGCCTTTGGGCCAAGGTGCGCCAGATATGGCCCGTGGCCCCGTGAAGGGGGAAGCGAAAGCGCGCATTGGGCCCCCAGGAAATGTCGCTTTTTTCAAAGATGGCGTTCTCCAATATGCGCTTCAGGTCCGCGGGAGGCACCCGGTCGCCGACCCAGGACCAGTCAAGTTGTTCCACCGGATAGGCCCACACTTTGTAATTGTAGGGTCTCAGAAACCATTTGGCCAGTCCGGATCCGAAGGTGGCCGCCATCCACTCTCCGAAATGGGCCGGGGGCTTCTCCCGGAAGGTCTTCTGAATGTCAACGACGCCTTGGAGGCACTCCGAGAAGATATCCTTGGGAAGATGATGGATGTTGTTCTGCAAGGGATAGGGGATGAAACGGTTCTGCATCCATATCCACGCCTCTCGCTCATGAAAGACCCAGCCGTTTTGGATTTCGGTTTTCGGGTTTCGGGTTTCGGATCCCCGGTCGGGGACAAGTTTCGGGTTTCGGGTT
>JAOZRQ010000064.1:11108-18224 GCA_029940115.1 Desulfobacterales bacterium | reverse complement strand
CTGTCACACCGCCGAGAGGCGGAACTACAAACTTTTCGCTCATCCGAGCCGAGCATGAGGGGAACCCGTACCCGCTCCCGCCGGTGTGGCGGCTCGGATTTGCCAATCCGACCCGAGCATGAGGGGGAAGCCTGCATCGACCCGGAATCCACTGACACTTCAAAACTTATCGCAAGGTACTTAACATATTTTGAATGGCATGTTCAACAGATTTAAAAAAATAATAACCATCATATTCAGGGAACTCTCGATATTTTCCCTTTGGCTGACCGCCAGCCCGCCGATCATCAATTTTCAATCGCTGATGTGCGTCCTGATTGTTGGTTGGTTTCCGATATTGACGCTTGCACATCTTGTCAAGTGGGGCGGAATGCTTTTCAGGAGAGTGCCGTTGCATGTGCCCAGTTTTCTGCCCCATCTCCCGGCCATCCCCTTATTCCTTTTATGGCTCGTTGCCTTATGGGGTGAGATCCGGCTGATTCATCCGCTCAATCCGCTCATCGTCGTTGCCGGGGGCGGAGTGACTCTCCTTCTTCATCATCGCCGATGGTTGCATGGCCTTCCGATCACCGTCGCGGCCATGTTGCACATCTCTCTGGCAATCGTCTGTTCTTTGGACGATCTCGTGGTTTTGGGGACGATCTTCTGGTTGCTGGTATTATTCGGCGGCGGTTTTTTCAAAGAGACCCTTTACCGGGTGCCAGCTTGGACGGTTGCCATGTCCATGATGACCCTCATCACAACATTTTTGGCCCTCAAATTCTATCTAATCAATGGAGACGCGGATATCAATAAGATCGCCTCCCAGCCGGGAGTGGAGATTCTGTTCAGTTATGAAGGGGACGACGATCCCATCGGCCCACATGTCGGCAACCAGATCATGTTCATTCAGGAAGGGTGCACGCCAGATCATGTTTTCATTGGCTCCCAATATGAAGGAGGCGGCCTCATCCGTTGTGATCTGTTGACTGGCGAAGTGGAACGGGCCAGACGCGTCGAGGAGACATCCGACGACCTGATCATGGACTGTGACAAAAATGAGATGATCATCGGCGATTTTTCCGAGGGTGCGTTTCACTTTCTCGATATGGCCCATTGGCCCGATGTCACCAGACCCTCCGTATCCGTGGGACATCAGGTGACGCGAGTCGCACGGAACGCCTCTGGTTCCCGCCATTATTTTCTCTCCGAAGGGGCTGCCTTTTTTGTGCTGGACAGAGGGGCCAAAAGGGTCTTGGATTCCATGGAAGGGCCGGATGAGTGGATTTATGATGTCGAAAAAGATCAGTTCATCGTATTCACCGAACCGGATTTCAAATTGCGCCAACTTAGTATCGGGGCATCTGGAAAAATCAGCATATCCCAAAAAGGCGACTTGAGGATTCCCCCATACAAAAGGCTCAACCTGTTTCTGATCAAAGGCCCCCGGGAGGAAACCCTACTGATCAGCGACATGTGGGAAGGGAGCGTTCGCATCTTGCGTTATGCTTCTGCTTGGCCTGAAGACCTCTTTGTCGGACCAGTCCGTGCAAGCGATTTGGGGGATGACTTTGTTGAAATCGAAAAAGTTTTTGTCGCGCCCGGAATCCGCAACATGGTGCTGACACCCGACCGAAAAATTCTGATAATCGCCGGATATGCAGATGGCCATCTCCATTTCATGGATACCGCTCATTGGAAGATCATCCGCAAGGTCTATCTGGGATGCCGAATGCGCGGGTTGAACTTGTCGAGAGACGGCAAATATGTCTATGTCGGATCTTCCCAAGGCGGGTTCAGGGTCGAATGGGGAGTGGTCATGAAAGATGCATCCGCGCCTGTTGCCACACCTCGGACAGATGAGTGAGCAGATAAGGGAGGTGAAACCGGATTGCCGGTTCGGCGCTCCCCGTGTCCCAGCAGGGAATCTTGCAATGTCTCACCTGAACCCTGCCTTCTTCAAAACCTCTGGTCCGAAGCAGTCTGTCCAGCGCATGGTTACGGATATTCAAACCGGTTGGGTGCATATAGCATGGCATCACTTCCCCCCAAGGATTGATCACCACGGATGAAAAACCGGCCATGCAGGGAATCGGTCTTATCGGCGCATAGGTCTTCTCCATACGCCTCACAAAAAAATCGGAATTTGTTGCCACCCCGAGTCCCCGCAAGCTACGGGTCACCCGCCTCAATGTTCGTTTGATGCCGGGAACATCTTCGGGTCTGGGCAGTAGCGGAATGAACCTATCTTTCTCCATATGCTGATGCTGGAGATGGGTATGAATCAGGTTGAACTGAATTTTCTGAACGCCCCACTCGACACATCGTTGCGCCAGTCTTTCCGGCATATCCTGATTCAGACGGGAAATGGTCATGTTGATCCCCACCGGTATGGGATGGGGAAGTGAGCGGAAGCATCTCACCGCATGGATGACCCGGTCCAACCCATCAACCCCGCGAATCGCCTTGTATCCGTCACGATCCGGATGATCGTAGGAAATGTAAACCACGGAAAGTCCCGCGTCAGTTAGTGACTTTGCCCGCTTGTGATCTACATTCAATGCGTTGGTGTTCAGATGGACACGAATGCCCATATCCCGGAAACCCGATATGCATGTCTCAAGATCATCCCGCAAGGTCGGCTCCCCTCCGCCGATGGAGACAAGGCGGGTTTTCAGCCGCTTCAAGGCGGGTTTCAAGGCGAGGATGTCATCCGAATCAAGTTCTGCCAACGGAGCATTGCGGGCCTTCCAGATGTCGCAGGCCAGACATGCGGAATTGCATCTGTCGGTGATGTCGAGGTAAACAAAGGGCATCTCTTTGATGGGGAGATGCAGATGTCTGGCAGACCATACAGAGACAAATGATCGAATTGGGGAAAGGGGGTTTCTCATCTCAAATTTTTGAAAATTTAATTGGCATCCTTCATCTTCATTTATGGGTTCTCAAAGGTTTCTGAGTAAATATTCGGTGAACCCCGGTGCCACCCTCCCACGCTCGGCTCGGATTGACAAATCCGAGCCGCCATCACCGCCGGATTTGTCAATCCGGCGGGAGCGGAGACAGGTTACCGAATATTTACGTTTCTGAAGGATGCCAAAAAGGGCTTGCCAAGTCAATCAGAATTTACTATCTGTAAAAAGAAACCCGGCTTTTTCTTGCAGTTGGGAAGTCCGACCGTTTGGAAAAAAGCCGGGTTTCTCGACTCCCTGTAAACAGGGCAGAAATAAGGGACTAAGAGAAAACGCATTGCCCCAAGAAGACCCCGTGCCAGTGCCCATGCCCCGGTGTCGAGTGGGGTGAATCTGTATGGCTCGTGGCTGTGGAGGCCCGAGTATCTGTCAAAGGAGGCAGCAAATGAAATTACCTTACGGAGAATCCAACTTTGAAAAAATCCGGACCGGAGGCTATCACTATGTGGACAAGACCCGCTACATCGAATTTCTGGAAACGGAGCCGAAAAGCTATGTCATGATCCTGCGTTCCCGCAGGTTCGGCAAGACCCTGTTCTGCGACATGCTCGGGTGTTATTACGACCGCCGGCATGAGGACCGCTTTGACGAATTGTTCAGGGGAACTTACATTCATGACCATCCGACGCCCGGACGAAACAGCTACATGGTGCTCACCTTCGACTTCAGCGGCATCAACACCGAAAGCCTGCGGAATGCCAACCAGGGTTTTGCCAAAGTGGTCAGAGGCAGCGTTGACGTGTTTATGGGACTTTACCAGGACCATTTTCCCCCTGCCGAGCAGAAACACATTCTGGCGCATTCGGAACCGAATGACACGCTCACCGCCCTGTTTGACAAAATCCGCAGGAAGGACATGGGCAGATGCGTCTATGTCATCATTGACGAATATGACCATTTTGCCAACAATCTTCTGTCGCAGGGAAAGGAAGATTTTAAAGATCTGGTCGGAACCGAGGGGTATATCCGGCCCTTTTACGAAGCATTGAAAAAAGGAACGAAAACCGTGGTTGACCGCATCTTCATCACCGGGGTGATGCCCATACTGTTGGATTCGCTGACCAGCGGCTTCAACATCTGCGCGAACCTTTCCACCAATGTCCGCTACAACGAGATGTTCGGTTTCACCGATGAGGAGATCACGCCCATACTGGAATCGCTTTTCCCCGGGGAGGCGGAGACCACCCGGGAGATCATCCGGACCTATTATGACGGGTACCGCTTCAGTCCGAGGGCCGGACAGACAGTATACAACAGCGACATGGTCCTGTATTACGGAGTTAACTGCGATCCCCGGGATCGCTACATCGAAAGCATGATGGATATCAACGTGGTCAGCGACTACCGCAAAATTCGGGCCATCCTCTCCATCGGGGACAGATCGCTGGAAGAGTCGGTCCTGACCCAGATTGTGCGGGAGAGGGTGATACCGGTTCAGGAGATTCAGCAGATGTTCGTGCTGACTTGGGAGACCGAGTTCCTGTTCACCAAGGGAGCGCTGAAAAGTCTGCTCTTCTACATGGGCTACCTGACCATCTCCGAGAGACGGGGACCGAACATCATCCTGAGGATGCCGAACGTGGTGCTGGAGAGCCTCTATCTGGAGTATATGGAACGGTTGCTGACGGCCCGGGGCGAAGTGCATATCGACAGCGATGACAAAATGGAGATGCTGAATCAGTTGCTTGACGGCAACCCGGACAGACTTGTCGTCCTGACCGAGCAGATGCTGAAGGGACTGTCAAACCGGGACTATCAGCGTTTTGACGAGAAGTATGTCAAGGTGGCGATGCTGAGCCTGCTGTCATCCGTGAATGTCTACATCCCGCACAGCGAATACGAGGTGAGTGCCGACGGCTACGCGGACATCTATCTGCAGGCTGTGTTCGAGCCGGACCGCTCCGCCCATTACCTCTTGGAACTGAAATATGCCAAGGCCAACGCGGGAAAGAAGCGTCTGGACACCTTGGAGCGGGAGGCAAAGGCGGAAATGCGGAAATATCTGGACAGCGGGACCGCCCGGGCAATTCCCAACCTTCAGCCTTATATCCTGATTTTCCGCAAGGACCGCTGTGTGCGGAAAATCAGGTTCAACGGGTGATAAAGATGCATAATAAATGGAGATTGCCATGCAGGTGATCGAGATCGTCACCGCGTCCATCCCGCCGGAGATGGCGGGGAATTGAGTTCCTTCAGATCGAAAACCTTCTTGACGCCCGCTTGTTGGGCGATTTTGTGTTCAAACAAATCGCCGTGTTCTTTGAGAATCAACGGCAGCAAATGGCATTTTTCGTTGCTTGAGCATCGATATCGAGGATATCCGGCCCGCGGTGATCAGCGAGGAAAGCTTTGCCTGTCTGAATGAGCAGGCATTTCTTCCGTCATGCCTACACGGTGGACATCGAAAGGGAAAAACTGAGCTTGGTGATGAGGAAGATCTTTCAGCTTCGGGAAAGATATCCTTTGGACCTTCAGATATTCCAAGAATATCTTGCCAGTCTGGAGAGAAGCGAAAAAGAGGCTTGAACGGTGCGCCTGTCTGTGTAGAATCGCCAGAATCGCCTGACATGATGGGCCACATACTCAGGGCGCAGGTAGAAATCCTTGTAAAACTTGGATTGAACCGAGGGGAGAGTGTCCGGCGGCATTCTGCTGAGACTGTGTGTCGGTCTGAGATAATGATACATCCCGGAAGTCTCTGATTCGGGTGTCAGTTGGTCAAAAAAGGGAGAATCCGGATACGCGCAGAAAATCTGGACTTGGATGTAGTCCGGTTTGATCTTTTTTGCCAAAGCGACCGATTGCTCAATATCCGAATACGTCTCATAAGGGCTTCCGACCATGAAGAGGGCCACCGAACTGACATGATGCTGACGAAGCCGGGAAAATCCCGTTTCCACTTGCTCAATCCATGCCCTTCCTGACGGGGATTTGCCGATGCTCTCGATGACTGTCGGCGAACCGGATTCCACCCCGATCTTCAGCAACACCGCGCCGGTGTCAGCGGCCGCGGCCACCCTCTCCTCGTCCAATTCATCGGGCCGGGCATGGGCCATCCAAGGAACACTCAGGCCCCGACGAGCCATCTCCTCGCAGATGTGCAGGAAATGCCGACGGTCGCAAAAGAGGGAATCATCCTCAAAACAGATTGCCTCTGCACCCATTTGAAGCAGAGATTCAATCTCATCGGCCACGTCTGCCGGATCACGTTTGCGTAATCGCGTTCCCACCGTTTTCCGGACCACTTCGGAGCAATGCCTGCATTTGCGAGGGCATCCCCAAGAGGTGAGGAGATACCCCCATCGGTGAGGCACTTTGCGACTCGGGACAGGGAAAGGGAAGGCGTAGTCTGCAAGTTCTTTTCGGCTAAAGGATGGTTGAGGCATCCGGTCGGGTGCTTCCACCAGAAACGGCTCATTCGTTCTCATGCGGTCAAGATGACGCAACGCAATATCCGCCACCCGTTCTCCATCAAGCAACCTTCGGATCACCCTAGGCACCTCTTCCTCAGGTTCCCCGAGGATCGGCAGATCAAAGGCCTCGCGCCACTCTGGATGATCCGATTTGGCCAAGTGACTCACCTGCTGCCCCACGGCGATGGTGATCACCCCTGCCTCACGCAACGCCTTTCCCACCCGAATCGCCTCATCCATGCACCACGTCACGGCCTTGACCACAGCCATTCGTGGATTGAAAGACAGCGCCTCCGCTGTGATCTGGGACAGCGGGCATCTGCGGAGCCATCCGTCTATGAGCGGCACCTCCTCTCCGGTCATCTGGCAGATTGCGGACTGGATGTATTTGAGGTCAAGCGGCGGATGGGGATGCCGGGGATGATCGGCATGCGAAGACGGTTCCCGATCCATTCGTATCAGAACGACGCTCTGTCCATTTGGCTTCATCATTTCTCAGTTTCTCCGGAGTGCGAAAATTAAGCGAAGCGGTTTTTCGCAAAAGCATCCGGAGTGCGAAAATTAAGCAAAGCGTTTTTTCGCCTCATCCGGAGTGCGAAAATTAAGCGAAGCGGTTTTTCGCAAAAAATGTCCGGAGTGCGAAAATTAAGCGAAGCGTTTTTCGCCTCATCCGGAGTGCGAAAATTAAGCGAAGCGTTTTTTCGCAAAAAATGTCCGGAGTGCGAAAATTAAGCGAAGCGTTTTTCGCCTCA
>JAOZRQ010000064.1:0-11008 GCA_029940115.1 Desulfobacterales bacterium | reverse complement strand
TTTTTTCGCAAAAAATGTCCGGAGTGCGAAAATTAAGCGAAGCGGTTTTTCGCAAAAAATGTCCGGAGTGCGAAAATTAAGCGAAGCGTTTTTCGCCTCATCCGGAGTGCGAAAATTAAGCGAAGCGTTTTTTCGCAAAAAATGTCCGGAGTGCGAAAATTAAGCGAAGCGGTTTTTCGCAAGGTTCTGGCTCATTCCGACAACTCACGAAGCAATGATATGAGGTAGTTGAACCTTCTTTCACTGAGTCCTTCGTAAAGCGGCAAAAGCACCGCCTGCTTAAACACCTTGGCAGCAACCGGGCAGTCATGCACACTTGACAGACGGGCGCAGTCATCCATGATCTCACTTCCGACACCGATGTCGATGCCCGCTTGTACCGCTTGATGTCTTAATGCTGTGGTGTCAACTGAGCTCAAGGCAACGAAGTTGTAAAATGCGGGATCGCCCATCCGTTCCCGCTCCTGTGCTGAGAACGCCTTGGGGAGATTTGACGCGAGCCGCTTCCAACATCTGTTCATTCTCTCATTCCGCTTGTCGAGTTCCGCGAGCCTTCTCAAACCAATTCGGGCCTGGAAATCGCTGTAGGCAACCTTGTCGGTGCGGACCTGATCATGTGCTCCCCGGTAAAATCGTTCAAAATGGACTGACATCCTCTCCGAGAAGAGCAGTTTTGCAAGCGGACCGTAGAGGGGACTCCGGACAACCATCTCCTCCGCCCAGGTGAACAGGGCCTTGCGTAACGCGGGAATCTCGGAATGGCGTCTGCTGTCAAGGACTGATGAGACGGAAGCCGCTAGGGTCTCGTCATTTGTTGTGAGCATTCCGCCGCCATAAGTCGGAACCGCCTTGTTCACCTCCAGACTGAAAATGGCGGCATCCCCGAATGTGCCGACTTTTTGTCCTGAAACACTTGCGCCCAAGGCATGGGCGCAATCCTCGATGACCGCGATGCCATGACGGTGGGCCAGCTTGCAGATCGTCACGATGTCGCAGGGCACACCCATCAGATGCGTGGCGCAGATGATCTTGGTGCGTGCATGGATACGCTTTTCAATCGCCCTCACATCCATATTGAACGTGTCCTGCTCAATGTCCGCGGGAACCGGCTTCATACCTTTGGCCTGTATCAGGGGGAGAAGCTCGCCCAATGTGTAGGCCGGAATGATCACCTCATCTCCGGGAACAGTGCCGAGCGCATCCAACGCGAGTTCCAGCGCGTCTCTCCCGCTGGCGGTTGCCCGAGCAAATCTACATCCCAGATAGTCTGCAAAGGCACATTCAAACTTGGACACATCATCATCTGAATGTTTCCCACCAATTGTTTTCATCCACTCCCCCAAATCATCGGAGTGGATGGGGAGTCTCCGTCTCGGTATCATAATGTTGAAAGCCTTCATGCTTTTTCCGTCCCAAGTTCCAAGTTTCAAGTTTCAAATATCGAGCCACCACATCAAACACCTCATCCACCGTAACCGCCTTCATACACTCGGCATCCCGGCATAGGGTCTGGCAATGGTTGTGTACCGAAAAGCAGGGGCTGCAAGAGAATCCCGCATGCAGGCATACGCTGTTCTGGCCAAGGGGGGCATAGAGCACAGGCGTCTCCGGGCCGAACAGAACCACGCACCGAATATCGGTGAGCGCGGCAAAATGGGCCATGCCGCTGTCCGCAGTGACCAACACATCCGCGAGATTGAAAAGATCAAGGAGTTCCCTCAGTGATGTTTGTCGCGTAAAATCGATGCAAAAATGGGTCTCCGCACATCCAATATGGTTCATTATCTTTTTCGTGTTCTCGACCGCATCCTCTTGGCCCACACAGATGATGGCCGCATTGAAATGTTCCAAAATTCTTTTCGCGAGTGCCGCATAGTGGGAGACGGGCCATGCACGATTCGGCAACGGCTCTCCGTTGCTCAAGTTGAATAGTATCATATGGTCTGCCTCTTGGACAACAGGCGACATGGCCGCCAGACGTTGCCTCAGTCTCTCCAGATGATCCTCAGTGGATTGATGGCGTGGCACGGTCAGCGGTTCCGAGATGTTGCCCTTGAAAAAGGGTGACGCTTTCGTCTGTTCCACGGATTTGACCAAGGCCAGAAAGTTTTTCGCCATATGCTGATGCGGGTTGTAAATGACCGGATGAGAGATCAAATCTCCTCGGTAAAGCCCTTCATCTTGATGCCGGCCAAAACCGACCCGCGTCTTGGCCCTTGCCACCCCGCTCAGGAGCGCGGTGAAGCGTGCAAAGCGTTCCAAGTCGATGATCGTGTCAATGCCAAGCCGGTTGACCCACCGAACAGCGGTCAGCGTACTGACAAGAAACCGGAAGGGGGAGCGAACACTGATGGTCAGCACATGATCATGGGGGATGATGGCGAGGATGTCAACAGAAATCCGGTTTTGCTCAAAAATGAGGAAAAAAATATCCGCATCTGGATATCGAGTCTGTGCGTAACGCATCGCGGGATAGGCGATGATCGCACTTCCCATTTCGGACAGTTCCATGAAAAGCATCTTTTTCGGAACCGTCGGGGCATCCGCCTCCTTGACGAACAGGGAGATGAATTTATGCCCCAGTGATATCAAGAGACATACGGGAATGCCGATCCATTTGTCAATTTTTCTCATCAGATCAGGGGTCATGTCGATGACTGCCTTTCAGCACCTCTGTCAGATCCATGGAAAACAGACCCGCGGACGAGGATATCCAATAGCGACTCCAATTGAATGCGGGAGTGATCGCACGGACACGCTTTCCGATCAGCAACCTTCGCAACAAAATCTTGTCTTTTGTGCGATAGAGAGACAATGTCCCTCTGGCGTAACTCGGCACCAGCAGACACCCATGCGCCTCCGATTCAAGCACCGCACGCGGAGTGCCCTCATCAAAAGCAAGGGTCCAGGATGTCTCCAGCGTATTCACGGAGAGGCGTTCCACCTTGCCCCTGTGAAAGAACGCCGCGAGGAACTCATCGGAAGTGGTCGGGGTGAGGGATATGTCATCAAATGGGATCAGGGGCCGATGCGCCAGCATGTTCCCCTGCAAATCCATGATGACAAAGTGTCCCATGGCGCTGCTACGGTCTATGCCATAGCCGATGATCTTTGTGCCGCCAGGGTGCCAGATGCTCTCTATGAGCATATAGGGTGAAGGAACACGTCGTGAGCGGTCTTTTTCAAAGTCATAGACAAACACGCCGTTGTCCACATCATATTGAACAAGGAGCTGCTTCAACGCCGGATTCGGATTCGCCCGCACATAATTTGGCTCGATTCCCGGGGGATCGTTGATCAGGGTGGCGTCAAATCTGTGCAACCGTTTAATTGCGGTCCATCCCAAGGAGGTTCTCCACAAATTCTCCCCCGCGGCAAAATAAGCATATCGCCTGTTCCAGTCAAGTATGAGATTATCTGTAAATTCTCCTTTTGTCTCGAAAAGGAGTGTGTTTCGTCCCTTTTTCATACAAATCATCTGATCCTGATGCCTAGGCAGAAGGATGAGACGGCCGTCACCCGTCACGCAAAAGGAACTGATGTCGTGAAAAGGGAGGTCGGGATTTCGAGACAAATCCGCATAATCCAAAGGTGAAATCGGTTCAATGCCATCCTGACAAGCAATCTTCTCGGACAAATCCCTCTGGTCGCAGGTGTAAACATGGGCCACCACTGAGAGAACACTTCCATATGTGGAAAAGAGAATGATCGGAACCCATAGCGGCAGGCCGAGTGAGTGGCGTCTGTGCAGATACAGGGTGGCAGCCATGACCCCTCCAATGCCAGCGAGATAAAGTCCGGCATAGATCAGCGACACGTTGTACAGGAGAGGCATGCAAAGAAAGAGCAGGGGAACAATGTAACACTTCATTCTGAAAGTGGGGCGTCCAAAAACGCCAGTTTTCAGCCATGTCCCCTGCCCAACTTCTGGGCCCGGCAATGTGGCCCCAAACGCCTGTCTTGAAAGAATTTGGCGCAAACAACGGTGGGCCAAAAGGCGGCCAAGTGAAATTGGCTGATTTAGACGGCCCATTCTGAAAGATGTCAGAATAAACAGCAAAGAGGAGACGATCACCCACTTCAGTTCAGGAAAAGTCAGAAGCCAATAATACAAAAAGTAAAAGAAGGGGAGCCAAGCCAACAATATTTGGATGACATTTGTTACATTTTCCACGCGGTGCCATTGCCCGATCCATCGAAACCAGAAAGGTGAGACATAAGTGGCAGCCACAAGGCAGAAAAGCGGTCCTATCCAGATGCAGTTGATTTCACGCAAAAAGAGAAACATGGGAAGAACAGGGAGAAAGAATGCCCCGAGTCGGATCACCCAGCAGAGAAGGAATCTTTTGCACTCAGTGTTCATCTTGGTCCTTCAGATTCTGAAAATGTCACCCGAGACAATTGTGTTGATCGCCCGCTGGTACTCCTTCAGCGTCTCCTCTCGGTATGTCGGTGAAATGGTCACCGCCTTTTTGGCATACTGTTCACAATGTCCGCATGACTTGCATGACCGATACATGCATGAGGTCTCCTCAAAATGGTCCAGAAATCCATCAAGCTTTGTGTTGTCAATAGTTACGTCCACATCTCGACCCATCACCCGAATCTGCATCAGTTTGAATGGATTCACGGAAAAGGGGTGAAAAAAATATTTCAGCTTGTGAAAATATCCGGTCTTATGTTGCCACAGACTTTTGGACGGATTGGTGAAAAGGTCAAACAGGTTTCCCGGATACGACCGTCTCAGATAGGCCCTTGCAATCAGCGAAAGTGATTCCGTGTCCATGGTCCGTTCGACAAGCTTGATGCGGTCAATTCCGATATCCTCATAAACATGCAGATCCTCAGGCCTGATCCAGATGATGCGCATGAAATTTGCCGGATCGGAAAAGAGCGTGGATCGGCACGTCAGGCGGCAGTAGTCAAAGGTGAACCTGCCAAGGGCCTCGTCCGACTGGGCCGCGTGGGAGACGCAATTCGCATGGTAGGATGCGATGGGGCAGTTCTGAATGCAACTTTCATTCGCGATCACTTGCAACTGACAGGTCACATGCTTTCGTATCTCCCGGATCAGCGTCAGATCACGGTTGACCCGGGTGGGAAAGAGCGTCAGGATGTCCGCGCCCATATCTTCCCAGAAGATGGCTTTTGACACAGCGTCCACATGGGCGAAGGCCGATATGGAGACGCGAAAGCGGGAATGATGTTTCTTGACATATTGCAAAAGGAATGGGGATGCCGTGACGATTCCGTCAACTTCCAGCTCGTTCAGCCAATTGAGCATTCTGTCGATCTTCCTGATCCCCCTCCTTGTCCATTCCTTGTTCCCCATGCAGGATGCGTTCAGGAGGTAAAAAAACCGCATCCCCGCCTGATGAACATCCTCAATGTGTTCCTTTGCCCGTCGTTTTGTCACCCTTGCCAAGCCAAAAGCCGGTCTTCCGCCACCCACAACATCGCTTTGGAGTTTTCCATAAACAGATTCGATCCCCGGATCCTTGACATTGTCGATGAGATCGCCTTCCCAGTTTGTCGGTATGCAGAGTTTCATTCTTCATCCTTCATTCTTCATCCTTCACCCTTCACCCTTCATAATTCATCCTTCACCCTTCATCTTTCATCCTTCATCCTTCACCCTTCATCCTTTCATTTGTCATACCATTCCGGCCTCCATAATCTGTTGATGGCGGCAAAGCCCTCCATCTGTTTTTCGCCTTTCAGACCGAGCCAGAGGTCTCTCAGGAGGACCCTGAGGGTCGAAAAGAGAAACCACCAATGCAACCTTCTTCTGATGGGAATCTTGGAAAACATGCCTTTGAGGTAGGAGAATGGTTGTTTCCTGACAAAATCCTGATACAGCTTGTTGTTGAGGTGTGCGATCTCGGTCCGGGTCAAGTTCTCCGATGTCATGATCGGATGGAACATGTCATATTTTGAGAAGTCATACTCTTCTATCCACCCCGCCTCGTTCGCCTGTTCCCAGAGAGGGGTCCCAGGATAGGGCATGATGGGGTGAAATGCGGCAAAATCGAGCGCGGTCTTCCTCGCATATGCCCCCAATCTCTCCATGCTCTCCCTCGTCTCGGTCCGGATGCCTGTCATAAAGGTCGCCTGCCGGAACACCTCAGGATATTTTCTTTTCATAAGATGGCTCAGCTCAAGGAGTTCGGATCCGTTCAGTCCAGTCTTTCCGATGAGTTTCATGTCGTCTTGGGCGCATCGCTCCCCGCCCATGAGGGTGTGGCGCAGGCCGGCCCTCACCATTTTCTCCAGAACCCCCTGTTTCTCCTGCTCCAACAGCAGGTCCGGTCTCACAAAGGCCCACCAGCCGAGTTTGTACCCTTTCCGGATGATCTCCGAACAGAGCCTGTCGAGCCAGTCTGTGTCAAAGTTCCATGTGCCATCCACCCAGAAGAGATATCGGACGTGGTGCTTGTGGTACAGAAGATCGATCTCCGCCATCACCCGATCAACGCTCTTTGTCCGCCTTGCTGGCACCAAGGTGATCTTCCCATCCCGCAGAATGTGTTCACCCTCCTGCGCGCTCCATGAGCAATAGGAACAGTTCATGGGACACCCCCGACTCGCTTGGATGGTCGCGGCCTTGGGCCAGAGCTTTCCAAAGGGGGAGTATTTCTCCATCGGCATGGCCTCATAGTCGGGTATGGGCAGGGTGTCCAAGTCCTTTGTCACTCCTCTGGGATCGGTTTCAACCACCCTGTTGCCATCTCTGTATGCCAGAGACCTCACCGTTGAAATCTCCCGACCATCCCTCAAGGCTTCCAAGAGGTCTTTCAGAGGCTTCTCCCCCTCATATCGCACAACAAAGTCGAGTTGGGGAAAATTTTCAAGGGAATGGTCCGGCATATGGGAGTGGAAATGGCCCCCTGCCACGGTGACGATATCCGGATTGATATTTTTTGCCATCTCCAGAACTTTCAGGCCTTCGTAAACATAAGGAAGGCTGTCCCCCACCCCGACGATATCCGGCCTCTCCTCCTCCAGCATCTTATGCAGAGACTGATAGCCAACTTTCAAGGGGAGACAGTCGATGACCTTGACCGAGACCCCTTCCATTTCCCGCTTGAGATACGCACTCAGGCTTGGAAAGGAGAGGGGCATGAGAAAGTTGTCTGATTCGTTGATAATCGGCCACAAGTGACAGGGGGGCCTCACAAATAGGATTTTTATTGGATCCCGATTCATCATGTTGCTCATTCAAAATGTCCTTTCCAGATGTGTTTGTTCGCAATGTATCCACCGCGAACATGCAACATTGGAGATTTATACCCTATTTTTTCTGATTATAACGCTTTTCGGGTAGGCCGCCTGCCCGTGAACGTGAGCGTGAACTATAAGTTCAAGTTCACGTTCACGTTCAAGGCCTCCCTAAATCCGTTATAATCAGTATTTTTTTGCGTGATGTCAACAGGTCACATTTTCTGACACTTCAAAAACTGTCCAAACTATTGCAATAAGTAGTTGGCATAAAATGGTTGACATCTCAGAGGAGGTTGGTAACATAAAAATAAGTTAACTTCAACAAAAAAGTCCAAAAGTATAGGAGTCTTTCATAATGGCACGTTTGCGAGAACGGGCGCGAATGACATTTATGGGTTCCAAAAGACATTGTGATCAGGGAAATGACCATCGGGTGAAAACAGCTTGCAATTTCAAAATTAAATATGGCATTTGGGCAATTTGATAAAGAGACCAAGTTTGAGCGACCAAGTTTCCATGGCACCGTGCTGGGGTGATGAAAATGTTGCCAACATTCTCAAAAGTTGATCCCAGTCTTGTTCCCCACATTTTGCAGGTGGCTGATTTTCAAGCCAAAAAAAATGGGGGGGACAAAGACGGGATCACAATCGGCAACCCTGTTTGTGACATTTTCATCAGCCCAGCACCGTGCCGTGTCAAAAAGCGGATTTTTCTGATTAAAACGGGTTTCCACGCGGAGGTCGATGAAAACGCGAAGGAGTCAACCAAGAACCAAGAACCCAGAAGACCATCCATGAGAAACCCTTGCAATCTCAAAAAAAATGGTTTAAAAGGGATTAAACGATTTGAGCACCGAAAGGGATGGCCACAAATTTTTCGACCTGTGCGGTTAGGGGTCAGCGGCCAGCGGACAGCGGGTTTTTCAGGAAAAACCCCGCTGAAACATGGATCCCCGAGGCGAGGTCGTCTGTCAGAGGGCTAACCGCACAGGTCGAAAAACTTCTGACCGGGTACTTGGCCCGCTCAAGATCAGGAGCAAGATCAAAGATCAAGAGCAAGGGGCAGTCTCTCCCAAGTCACAAATCCGCCCGAGCAAAGATGAATGAAGGAGGCAACCGTGCCATTACACATTGTCAGCCACCCCCTGATAAGCCACAAGCTGGGGCTTATGCGGGAGAATGATGTCTCAACAAAGGATTTCCGCGATCTTGCTTCTGAGGTCGCCCGTCTGCTCACCTATGAGGCCACAAAGGACCTGGAAACTGAGACCCGGACCATTCAGGGATGGGCTGGGCCCGTGACGGTCGAGCGGATAAAGGGGAAGAAGATAACCGTCGTGCCGATTCTGCGGGCCGGCATCGGGATGATGGACGGGGTCCTCGACCTCATCCCCTCCGCGAAGGTGAGCATCGTGGGGTTTTATCGGAACGAGGAGACTCTGGAGCCAGTCAGATACTATGTCAAGATGACCGGGAAGGTGGAGGAGCGCATCGCCTTGATACTCGACCCGATGCTGGCCACCGGCGGAACCTTGGTTGCCACAATTGATCTTTTGAAAGAAGCGGGATGCGACCAGATCAAGGGGCTCTTTCTCGTGGCCGCGCCCGAGGGGGTTGAGAGACTGGAGAAGGCCCATCCTGACGTCGATATCTATGTGGCCTCGCTTGATGAAAAGCTGAATGACATCGGCTACATCCTGCCCGGGCTCGGGGACGCGGGGGACAAGATTTTTGGGACGAAGTAGGAACTTGAAACTTGAAACTTGAAACTTGAAACTATTCGGTCAAAAAACTGCTGAAGATGGGAAGCTGGAATCCCATTCGGTTCAGACGGACGATTCTCTGAATGAACTCCGCAAGCTCCTGGTGGGTCCCCTGCAATCCGAACTTGAGGAGATTCAGGAGATGCTCAAGGATCAGGGGCTTCATCCGGAGGAGGTGAGCAAGATCCTGCCGGAAGCGATTCTGATCCGCTCATCAAGGGACAGCCAGATCGTCACGGCCATGGAGCCGATCACGGAGGAGGCGATCAAATCGTCCGTGACGAAGGACCCCCGGGTCTTGGTGGAGGTCCTGGTCCCGGTGATGCTGCCGGCCATCAAAAAGGCGATCACCACGCTGATCAAGGAGATGATCCAGAGCTTCAGCGCGACCCTTGAACATGGGCTCTCCATGCGGGGGCTGAAGTGGCGGTTTGAGGCGTTCAAGACCAAGAAGCCCTTTGGCGAGATCGCGCTGATCCATTCCCTGATCTATCAGGTGGAGCAGATATTCCTGATTCACAAGGAGACCGGGCTGGTGCTTCAGCATCTGGTCTCCGATGACACCGTGGCCCAGGATCCGGACATGGTCTCCGGCATGTTGACAGCGATTCAGGATTTTGTCCGGGACTCCTTCGGCGGAAGCCAAGATGATTCCCTTGAAAACCTTCAGTTCGGGGACCGCCTCGTTCTGATCAACCAGACCTCCCAACTGGTACTGGCCGCTGTGGTCTGGGGGACGCCACCGGTGGATCTGGAGGGTACGCTCTATGAAGTCCTGAGAGCCATACACTTCGAGCATCTCGACGAACTCAGGTCCTTTGACGGGAACACCGCGCCTTTTGAGCGATCAAAGGGACGCCTTGCCGACTGCCTGAAGAACCAGTTCAAGCCGAAGAAACGACATCCGTTCATCGCGTGGAGCCTGATGGCTCTGGTCGTATTCCTCGTTGGATACGGGTCTTTCTTTCTCATCCGGGATTATGTCCGCTGGCAGGATTATCTGGAGCGGCTGCATGAGGAGCCAGGCATTGTCATCACCGAGGCCGGCAGGAAGTCGAGCCAGTATTATGTGTTCGGGCTTCGGGATCCCTTGTCTGTTGACCCTGAGACCCTTCTGGATGCATCAAAGCTGGAACGGGAGAAGGTGAGATTCAACTGGGAGCTGTATCATTCCTCCCATTTGATGTTCGTCATCAGACGGATCCAGACGATCTTGACCCCCCCAGAAACCATAACCCTTGAGATGAAGGGTCAGGGAATCCTCTGCGCGAAGGGGTCGGCCACATACGAGTGGCTTGCAAATGCGGAGAAACTGGCCGAGGCGATTCCTGGCATCTTACGCTTTCAAAGCGATGAGGTGAGCGTCATTGATCAAAGGGACATGGAGCTTCTGAGTGAAAAGGTGGAAGGCGGATTCTTCTTTTTTGACAAAGTCGCCGCAAAGATCAAGCCCGGGCAGGAGTACCGAGTGGAGGCGCTGGCCAATGACATCAAGGAGATGGATCGTCTGGCCCAAATATTTGACAAGGATATCCAGATCGAAATTGTCGGACACACCGACAGCACCGGGACCGATGAGAGAAATCTTCAAATCAGCAAGGAGCGGGCAGAAGAATTGTTCTCCCTCCTAGTCTCATCCGGCAACCGACAGGAGATCTTCATCGTAAGGGGCGCGGGGTCAAAGGAACCGTTACGGGAAGAGCTGTCCGAAGAGGACAGGAATTTCAACCGCTCCGTCAGTTTCAGCGTCACGATCAGGGATAAGGTCAGCGACGAAAACGGTGACACGGACGAAGCAACCGCGCCGGCTGAACTAGCCATACCAGAGATCAGCGACAAAAATGGTGACACGAACGAAGCAGCCGCTCCGCCGGCTGAACGGGGCATACCAGAGGAACCCGCGCCCGATCCGCCCCCCGCGACCAAACCCGACGGAGCCGAATTCGGCCCGCTGTGAAAAGAACACTCCTCAGTTTGTAGTTCCGCCTTTAGGCGGTGCGGCACCGCCTAAAGGCGGAACTACAA
>JAOZRQ010000915.1 GCA_029940115.1 Desulfobacterales bacterium | reverse complement strand
GGGACCGGTCGTTGAGCTCAGGGACCGGTCGTTGAGCTCAGGGACCGGTCGTTGAGCTCAGGGACCGGTCGTTGATCTCAGGGACCGGTCGTTGATCTCAGGGACCGGTCGTTGATCTCAGGGACCGGTACTGCCTGCATCTTGCGGAAATGTTCAAGACTGACAGAGTGGTCCCGGCCGTCATCTTCCTCCGTCCGGGAAGTTGTCCCTCATCCCTCACCTGAGCGGGGATGCTTTCGTTCCTTGTTCCCGGACTGAGAAGGATTTATGATTTCGACGAAGTCGCAGAAAACAATTAATCTGATTATAACGCTTTTTGGGGAGGCCTTGAACGTGAACTTGAACGTCAGCCCGGCCTTGGGCCCAAACTTGGGGAGGCCCTGAACTTGAAGGTCAGCCCAAACTTGGGTGTGGGGCCGAACCCGTCTCCGATCCCGGGCCTGCCCGGGTTCAAGTTCACGTTCAAGTTCACGTTCAAGTTCACGTTCACGTTCAAGTTCACGTTCAAGTTCACGTTCAAGTTCACGTTCACGTTCAAGTTCACGTTCACGTTCAAGGCTCCCCTAAATCCGTTATAATCAGCAATTAATAAAGGAAAGGATCTGGTCATCATGAACAACATGGCATTTTCGGAAAGAACTTGGCAGCTTTTGGAAGAAACCGGGTTTTGGCACCCAGCTCCCCCTTGAGCCTTGAAGGATTGACGGCAATCCCCCTCTCACCCACAATCCATGTTGCGGAATGCGGGCTGATTGAAAAGATGCCGCCCGACCTGCCGACGAGGATGCCTGCACCATCAGGGATGACGAATGTCAACAACCTTCCTTCCGGGAGACGACACTTTGCCTGACATTTTGAGCCTTCCCTGACAGCAGGGGGGTTGACACCGAATGGAGGCCCGTGGGGCCGACATGTTTGCAGCTCCCCACCCAGCCCTTCCCGTGCGAATTGCGAGACAATGGAGGGAGTCAATCTGTGCAATCCGTGTAATCCGTCCAATCCGCGGTTCAAACTGTGAGGCGGTCTGAGACGCAAAAAAGGTTGCCCAGTTCATTGGATTGAAAGACAATGAATCTTGAACCACCGAAGATCGAAGCTCCATCCCCATCCTGAAACCAGGCCCCAGCTTGAAAAGTTGGGATTTCAGGTATTTTCCACGAATGAAGCCATAGAGGATATCTGTTCAGAATCGGGCACATGTTACGGGTTCGCAACATCCGCACTATATCGGCTTCCGGTTCTTGTTGGCGCGACCACCATATGTCTGAAATCAGGAGCAGATGAAAGGCGGGCCATGGAAGACATTTTGAAGAAAATGGGAGTGCCGTTTCGGTGATAAAATTTCCAAATAATCAAAGTCGGTCGTCAACCCGCTTTTCGGGAGAATTCGGATGCTCTCAGAATTAAGGCTTATAAACTACAAAAAA
>JAOZRQ010000510.1 GCA_029940115.1 Desulfobacterales bacterium | reverse complement strand
CACCAACTCACCAACTCACCAACTCACCAACTCACAAACTTGATTTACATGGGAGAGATGATGAAAAACAGACCATTTCACATAAAAGCGGTGCTCTTTGATTTTGATGGCACATTGACGAAGCCGAATGCCTTGGATTTCTCCGTGATCAGGGAGGCTGTCGGCTGTCCTGAGGGATTGCCCATTCTGGAATTTATCGAGAGCCTCCCCACACCTGACCAGCAGAAGGAGGCCATGTCCGTTCTGGAGCGTTTTGAACGTGAGGCCGCGGGGCGATCAGAGCCGAATCCAGGCGCTGGACTCTTGATCCGGTATCTTCGGGAAAGACATATTCAACTGGGGATCATCACCCGCAACAGCCTTGCCTCCATCAAACGGGCCCTGGAAAATTTCAAGATGCTCGGCCCATCCGATTTTGATCTGATCATCTCCCGGGATGACCCGGTCAGGCCCAAACCCGAACCGGATGGCATTCTCCTGGCCGCCCAAAGACTGAATGTGGATGTGGGGCAAGTGCTTCTGGTGGGGGATTTCATCTTTGACATCCAAGCAGGAAAACGCGCAGGTGCAGTCACTGTTTTTCTGGATGACCCAGCATATGACGGGCATCGGGCCGAGGCCAAAATGGAAAGCGATTATACGATCTCACATCTGGACGAACTCAGAGAGATCATCGAGATGGGGACCCAGTTGCCGGCAGGCAAGTTTCCGAATGACCTTTTGAGAGAGATGCTGGATCCGTCTGCCTTTCAGGATCCGTCCGTGCTGATCCATCCGGGAATCGGGGAGGACACCGCGGCGGTGAATGTGGAAGGGGAGGAGGTGCTTGTGCTGAAATCGGATCCGATCACCTTTGCCACGGACGCGATCGGTCATTACGCGGTTCTGATAAACGCCAATGACATTGCCACCTCAGGGGCCGTGCCGAGGTGGTTTCTGACCACCCTCCTATTTCCCTGCGGGACCCCCACGTCTGAGATCTGCGGAACCATGAACGAGCTGAAAACGATATGCCAGCGGTGGGGGATCACCTTGTGCGGAGGTCATACGGAGATTACCGACGCGGTGACAAGGCCGGTGATCACCGGGATGCTCGCGGGAACCGTCGCGAGAAACGACCTGATTGACAAGCGGAATATGAGAAGAGGGGACAAGGTGTTGCTGACCAAAGGGGTGGCAGTGGAGGGGACGAGCATCATTGCCCGGGAATTTGGGGAGAAGTTGGAGACACTCGGGATGGTGAAATCTGAAATTGACGTATGCAGAGAGTTTCTCTCCAGCATCAGCATCCTCGAAGAGGCGAAGATCGCGGCCGAATCCCCAGGAACCAGCGCCATGCATGATGTCACAGAGGGGGGGCTGGCAACCGCACTTGAGGAGTTGAGCATTGCCGGCCGGCACAGGATACGGGTGTTCATGGATCAGATCCCCGTCTTTCCCCAGACCGAACATATCTGCTGGCTGCTCGATATCAACCCCTTGGGACTTATCGGATCCGGCAGTCTCCTGATCTGTTGCAGGGAGGATTCATGGAAAACCCTCGTCTCCCGCATCCGAAAGAGAGGGGTGAAGATATCCGTGATCGGCGAGGTGCTGGAAAAGGGGGAGGGCATCGAAGCCATGAAAGGGGGCAGGCCTGCGGAATGGCCCCGATTTGAGGTGGATGAGATCACGCGGTTGTTTTGATCGCATGATGTTTGGCTGCTCGGTTCGGATTGGCAAATCCGAACCCATTTCTGCTCCCAGCCCGCTCGGTTCGGATTGACAAATCCGAACCCTATCTCTGCCAGATTTGGCAATCCGGCAGAGTGGTCCCGCCTGCTCGGTTCGGATTGGCAAATCCGAACCCATTTCTGCTTCCACCCGCTCAGTTCGGATTGACAAATCCGAATTCCCATTCTCCAATCATTAAGGATGAACATCTCCCGAACGGTCATTCCTGCGAAAGCAGGAATTTTTTTGTCTGAATACTTATTTCACTCATTTTGACAATTTTCTGTTGTGTTTTTATTCTGATATGGTATATATGAGTTTTCAAATTAACCTAAAACTTTTTATCTTGGTTCAAAAAAGATAATCTGTCAATGGGGTAAAGAGTGTATTTTGATGGGGCGAAATGCGTAATCAGAGGTGGGAAAAAGCGCATGATGCGCGAGGAGGGAGATGATGAAAAGAGAATCAGGATACAACGGATGCGGGCTGATGGCCTTTTTGGTTTGCATGATGGTGCCGGCCATGGTGATGGGTGCCTTAGGCGCACCTGTGAACCCATCAAGTGACAGCCACAAGGCGGGCGTGTGCAACAGCGACAGGACCGTCAACATGGCATGGGACGCGCCAGAACCTGTGGAAAGTGTTCAGGGATATTCGGTCCTCTGGGATTCCCTTTCTGACACGCTCCCCGAAGCGACCCTTGCCACTACCCAAACCCATGCCACAAGCCCCTATCTTGACATTGGAAATTATTATTATGTTCACATCCGTGCAGTGGACAATGAGGATAACTGGGGGGAGACGGCCCTGCATGTTGGCCCCTTCTGCATCAAAACTTATGAAGATCCGTGTGATGCCAGTGGCACAGCCGGTGATATCAATGGAGATGAGAGATTGGATCTGTCAGATGCGATTCTGGGCCTGAACCTCGTCTCCGCTGGGGAAAATACCATCGAAGCCGAAGCAGATGTGAACCAGGATGATCTCATCGGACTGGCTGAGGTTATCTACATATTAAAAAGGATGGCCTCATGCCAAGGATTCCAGCCGGGAGACTGCCTGAGGCCCGAAGAGGTTGAACTGGCCCGACTGGTGAATGAATATCGCCAAAGGGAGACTGCCTGAGGCCCGAAGAGGTTGAACTGGCCCGACTGGTGAATGAATATCGCCAAAAGAACGGGCTGGATGAGCTGGCCATCTCCAAATCACTGACCCAGACGGCCCAGCAACATCTGACTGACTTGCATGAAAACGAACCGGACGCGGGAGAGGACTGTAGCCAACACAGTTGGGGAGAGTTTTCTGAAGCCTACTGGGGAGAATGGCTTCATGTCAGTGAATACCCGAGTGAGGAAAATCTGGCCGTGGAAATCTTGGAACTTAAAAAGGATTTTAATGAAGATGAAAAAGAAGAGGATGTTCCCGAAAATTCACCGGATCGGTACTGGGAAATGCGCCTGAAACACAAAGAATCCATGAGGGTTATTAAAACTACGGAGGTGAAATCAATGATGCACAAGTTTGTCACTCGGACGATCGTCGTGATCATGGCCGTCCTGACCCTCGCCATGATCCTTCCCCCGGCCCATGCGGAGGCCGGGGGGTTCACGTTGGAGAACGCCACGGTGGGGGAGAGCCTGCCGGCCGGGACCGTCGTGGGAAGGCTTGTCGCCGTGGACGCAGGATGTCTTTCCTCCCATCTATGTCCTGATTCCCGACATGGGGGAGAATGACGCCTTCGCGATTGACGGCGACACGCTCGTGACCGCCAAGGTGCTCGACTTCGAGGCCAGCGACACCCAGATCGTGTGGGGTGAGAAATGAGGCGGACCAGACGGAGGAGACCCTCACCGTCATCATCACCGACGTCAACGAGGCCCCTGGGATGCGGAGGATGGGAGGTGAGTTCCCATGTCGGACGCGTTGTGGTCCGACGCCTGGCCGTCATGCGCCTTGTTCGCTCCCCCGCTTGACGACACGGCCCCTCCGGATCCGGTGACGGAGTTCAGTGTGCGGGCTGCCGACTTGAGAGACTGTCCCCCAAGGGAGAGGGGTGTGTCCTTGTCAGATGGGAGTCCCCGGCCGATGACTGGAAGGTCTTCGCGTACGACATCCGCCATCACACAGCGCCTGTCACCTCCGTGAACTGGGATGAGTGCGTGTCCAAACACTCATCCGGCCACTCCGATGACGAACCCGGAATGCCTCACCTGCTGACGATCAGAATGCCCGAGGCCGGCTCGGAGCATTATTTCGCCATTCAGGCCGTGGATGTCGCGGGGAACCGCTCCCCAATCACGTTTCTTGAGACACCGGTGAGATCCTCCTCGGACAACGACGGGGACCACATGGAGGACGGCTGGGAGGCCGCCAACGCCCTGGATCCGACCACAGACGACTCCCGGGAGGACGGGGACGGGGATGGCTTGGCGAACCTGCAGGAATATGAGAACGGTCTTGAGCCTGATGACCCGGACACCGACGGTGACGGCTATTCGGACGGTGACGAGACGAGGTTCGGAGGCAATCCAAGATGGGGGTTTGGTGTGCCGTGTGAACGGGGTTCCCGCATGGGTTCATGACAACGAGTTCGTGGCGAGCCACGTCCCCTTTGAGAGAGAGGGGGGCAACACCCTCACGGCCGTGGCGGCCGACATGGCCGGAAACACCCTGGAGACGTCGGTGACGGTCATCGCCGAGACGCCGGGGGACACCATATGGCTGATGTCGGAGGTCGACGCCGGGATCTCCCCCCTTGAGACCAACCTGGTGCTGAGGGGCACCTTTGGGTTCGCCGAGGACCCGGTCCTCACCTGCACGGGCCCGGAGGAGGTCGTCCCGGATCTCGTGGAGGGCGGATCCCATCGTCGAAGGTACAATGTGCGGATGACCGCGGAGGGAGTCTATCACCTCGCCGCCGAGGCCAAGGACGCATCGGGCGACACCCACACGGACACCGTGGCCCTCGCGGTCATGGAGGGGGCGACCCTGGACGCGCTCCTGGGCGGAAGATGGCATGAGATGAGGGAGGCCTTGACGCGGAACGACACGGACAGGGCGGCCCGATTCTTTGCCGCATCGACGCGGGAGGCCTTCAGAGAGGTCTTTGCCACCCTGTCGGAGGAGACCCTGACCCGGATGGCGCGGGACATGGCCGACGTCCGGCTCATCGGGATGAGGAGGGGCACGGTGGAATATGACCTGAGGAAGGCTGAGGTCGGGAACGACGGAGAGGAGAGGGTCTATTCATATTACCTGATGTTTGTCAGGGACGAGGATGGGCTGTGGAGGGTCAGGGCGTTCTGACCCCACGTTCCGGGCATGCCCGGCCCACAACGGGTCGGCCCCTCGCCGGTCATGCCCAAGGTGTCCTCGATTTCCACCATGCGGCCCAGAACTTGTG
>JAOZRQ010000509.1:1427-5120 GCA_029940115.1 Desulfobacterales bacterium | reverse complement strand
TGTCCCTACGGGACAGCTTTGCTTCGTCTATGAATAGGCGAAAAGGCCGGCGGATATGCCATTCTGTCTTTCCGGCAGGTCGCTTGCCGATGACCCGGTTGCCCATGAGCAGTTGCATTTCCACGCCGTTGGGCCGGTTGAAGCAGAGAATGCGGGTTTGACGTTGGAGAGGGAGGAGTTTTCTGAAAACGCCTGAGTCAGAGAGTCTGCGATAGAGCGGGTGAAGTGCTTTGGAAATGGTTAGATTGAGCCGCTTCGTTGTCCGGAGCGCTTGCGCCCACACGCTTCCGACCATCCCCCCGTAAATCGCCAAGGTTCTCTTCATTCGCCGGGCATGGGCCACACGGCCATTGATATCTTCGGGAGACAATATCCATGGATCATCCCCGGTGTGATTGTCCCCCCGGGTTCTTATTCCCCGAGCGTCAACGGAGACGACCCGGTGAATCACCTCCCGGTTCTGTTCAGGCGGAGAGAAAAGGATCACGTCTCCGATCCGTATCTTTTTGTCGCTGTAGGGAATGACACTGATGCGGTCCCCCGATTTCAGGGTGGGACTCATGCTGCGGCCGATGCCGTATGATTCAAATTCGTGTTCTGGCAAAGTTCCTCTTTCTGTCAAGTGTCAAATCAACCTGTGTACAGGACAAAAAATTGTGGGTGGCAAGAAACCCGGCTTTTTTCCCAAACGGGCAGATCTCCAAACCGTCAGAAAAAGCCGGGTTTTTTTCCCATTCACTTTTTTTGTCCTGTACACAGCAAATCAACAGTAAATTTGGGCTTAAGGCGATTTCCAAAAAAAACATACCTAGTACACCACTTTTCAAATTCGTACCCCCTTGATCGGCTCGGATTGCCGCCGGATTTGGCAATCCGGCGGGAGCGGTGGGGTGACGAACTTGCAAATTGGTGTACTAGCCAGTTCGTAGTTCCGCCTTCAGGCGGTGTCAGACCGCCTGAAGGCGGAACTACGAACTGAGAAACGCCCCAGTATGTTCATTCTTGGAAATCGCCTAAGAAACCCGGCTTCACTTTTGAGGTGACCAACATGCAGAAGCCGAAGAAACCCGGCTTCACTTTTGAGGTGACCAACGATCGGGTACAGAAGCCGGGTTTCTTTTTCAGAGAACTTTTTCCATCTCTTCCCAGAACCTTCCATGAAGGCTAGCACGGAGCCGGAAAGTTGGCACGGCCTCGGCCAGATCACACGCGTTTTTAAAGACCCTGTTCCTGATCTTTTGCTGATGATTGCCCGCCATCTTTTTCCAGAAGGCCCCCCAAGATTGGTTGGCGGACTGGTTGATGACGATGGCGGCCCGGCCGCTTCCCACAGGAATCACCTCATCGGCATCCGACTGTTCCAGAACAAAAATCGCGGAGAGCTTCACCGACCGTTGGATGTTCCACGTCCTCTCGGAGCGTTTCATGGTATATTCGCTCCACGTCGGCAATGGATGGACCCTGTATTTCATCTCCTTGTCGAGAAGAACCAAGACCCCATCGTCACACAACGGGTTCCAAGGAGCCGGAACACGCCGGCAACTCGTGGACTTCCCGGTGCGGCCAGAGCCGGTCAGCAGGAATCCCTTCCCCTCCCGCTCAATCAGTGCGGCATGGAGCGGGATTCCGCCGGTTGCCAAGCTCTGGTGGCAGACCGAGTAGAGGAAGCCTGACATGCTTCCGTATCGGATATTATGGAGATCACCGTCATGATCCACCTCGCACAAGACATCCGGAATGACATCATGATACATGAATCGGATGTGATGACAAGTGACTGTATGCCAGTCGCCTTGGTCCGCTTGGCTTCCGCACTTATCATGGATGCGATTTCGGAAGTCTGAGCCCGGGAACTCATCACAGAACCAGAACAGAAGTTCTGTTCGGAGAGGATCCGTGCAAGCCTCCAGCTCCGTTATCAAAGCGAACTTCTCCGTCCACTCCGCAATCCGACCCCGGCCCCGGATCTGCACGCTCGTTCCATCACATAGGCAAAGGGAATAGGTGTTTGATTTCAAGGTTTCCAATTTTCGCAAAACCAACCTTAAAAGCCATATGTGTGGCGTTCCTCGTATTGTTTATGGAAAATCCGCACATATGAATCTGTTTCTGCGCCATTATTCAACAACGCCCGATCCCTCATTACAGGTTGAAAGAGCAGCGCTCCCTACCGGCCCGCACATGTTAAAGTTAACAGAGTTACCTTCAACGCAAGCCTGATCAAACGTAGCCATCGCCAAGTCAATCAATTCAGGTTTTTGCCATTTCATCATCGTACCTCCTTTTTCTAAAATTGAAATTTGATCATCACTACTAAGGATTGAATTTAGTAAGGATTAACGGTCTGCCAATTGAAGGTGCCAATCCTTGCCAAACCAAATCCGTGTAGTTTTTTTACAACTACAGTTCATAGCTCCGCCTCTCGGCGGTGTGACACCGCCTAAAGCATGCCCTCGACATCTTCTATCGGGGGGGCGGAACTACAAACTGGGACGCACCCGGGTTTCCGGAAACAGCCCGGCTTCTCGTGCTTTTTCACAATACCAGAACGGTGCCCACAGATTTTTGCTGTTGTAATAGTTCTGGGCAATGCAGTTCCCCCGACAGAATCCTTTCATCAGGCAGTCGCCGCAAATCCCGTCCAACCTGTCGGGCAGTCCCTCCCGTAGTTCTCTGATCACATCGGTGTTCTTCCAGACATCCGTCAGATGATCTTTGCCTGCCTGGCCAAAGACCAGCTCCGGAACCGTCTCCCCGATGCCGCAGAGGGCGTAGGTTCCGTCAGACAAGACGCCGATGATGCCCAAGATGCCGCAGACGCCGCAACCGTTTCTCCTTCCGAACATTTTCCCCATCGGTCTGAATGCCGGGGGGTGGCTGTATTGAAGGCTTATCTCGGTTCGGGTCGAAAGGGTGTTCTCCACCCATGCCCCCAGATCCACCAGTTCTTCAATGGTCAATGTCTGCCCGGTCTCGTGCAGCGTGTTTCCCCTCGCGGTGGGCTGGACGATGTTGAATTTCACCGACCCGGCTCCCAGGGATTCCGCCATCGTGACCAGTTCTTCGATCTGCCCCCGGTTATGCCTCATCAGGGACATGATCACTTGGGGTTTCAGGCCCGCGTTCACGAGATTCCGGATCCCGTCAATCGCCGCGTCAAAACATCCCTTCACGCCTCGGACCCATTCATGGGCTTCCGCATCCGCACCATCCACGCTGACCGAAACAAACGCGTTTTCACAGGCCGCCATCTTCTCAGCGAGTTCAGATGTGCAAAGGACGCCATTGGTCTCCACAGTCAGCCGGAGTTCTTCGTCATGAACCACTTCGAGCAACGCCTCAATCTCGGGATGGAGCAGCGGTTCACCCCCCGTGAGTTTGACGGCCCCGAGCCCAAGAGGTTTTGCCTGTTCAATGATGAGTCGGAAGAGGTCCGGGTCGAGCGCGGGAACCAGTTGGTCCGGCGACTGGTATTTCGGCGCGAGCCAGCAGTGCCGGCATTTGAGATTGCATCCCTCAGTCAGGTAAAAATAGATCTGATTCAGCGGATATTCAGACACTCGGGGCATCTGAGTCTTTTCAGGGGATTTCATTGATGTACCTCACTCCTTCATCCTTCAGATTTCATCCTTCATCCCTCAGATTTCATCCCTCATCCTTCAGATTTCATCCCTCATCCTTCAGATTTCATCC
>JAOZRQ010000509.1:0-1327 GCA_029940115.1 Desulfobacterales bacterium | reverse complement strand
TCAGATTTCATCCCTCATCCTTCAGATTTCATCCCTCATCCTTCAGATTTCATCCTTCAGATTTCAGATTTCATCCCTCATCCTTCAGATTTCATCCTTCAGCCTTCAGATTTCAGCCTTCAGATTTCATCCTTCAAAGGCAGTCTCCCTCCTTGTTCAAGAAATCGCCGTAGGCAGGAATCGGGGCTTGGATGGTCATCCTGACCCACAAGGGTGTAGGCCAGTGCAGGGCATCCACCGGCACAAAAGGGGATGTAGTCGCATCCGTTGCAGAACTCAAAATCACTCAGTGGGATGCTCCGCCGCTCCCTCAATCGGATCAGTTCAGGATGGGTCTGCCAGACGGTTTTCAAATCATCTTGGTTGATCCGTCCCAGTTCGATATGGCTCATTTGGATGCACGGCACCATCGTCCCATCCGGCCGTACATCCATCTTCTCAAAGGCCCCCCCGCAGGATGTCAGATATCCGCGGCCCGGGAGGGCATTCTTGCCTTCCTGACGGAGCTGTTCCATTCTGATCCAATCCTTCACATGGGCCAGGGGACCCGCGGCAGCGCCGATACGGCCGTCATATTTCCGATTCAGTTTCAGCAATGCCTCCATGGCACGGGAATGGTCCTCAACCGTCAGTTGGACATCATTGGCATGTTGCCGGCAAAGCCCGAGATGGGACGCGGCATTGGTCGAGAAGCTGGGCAGTCCCAAGTCTTCGAGAAGCAACTGGGCCACTTCGTCAAGGTCATTGACACTCTCGTGATGGATGGTCACCCTCACCGTCACAGGAATCCCCTCTTTTTGAAGTCTTTTGAGACCTTCAACCGCCTTGACGAAATTCCCATCGCCTCTGCATGCGTCATGGATTTCAGGGCGTGACCCATCAATGGACACTTGGATATGATCGCATCGGCCGGTTGACGCGACATAAGCCGCCATCTCCTCTGTGATCAGTGTGCCGTTGCTCAAGATGGTGAACCGCATCCGGTTTCGGACTATCCCTTCGATAATTTCTTTCAGGTCTTTCCGGATAAAGGGTTCCCCCCCGCCGAGACTCACCTTCATGACCGCGCACCGGTTCAGCTCCTCAAAAAACGTCAGCCATTCCTCTGTGGGCAGATCATGGTCAACATCCGCGGGACTCGAAAAATAGGAGCAATAGGCACATCGCAGGTTGCACCGGCTCGTTATGGACAAGTCCAGCGACTTGGGGGTTTTCATTAATTTCATGCTGTTCGTGGGCATTTGTCTCAAATTCTCCACATCTGACGTCCCAGTTTGTAGTTCCGCCTTTAGGCGGTGTCACACCGCCTAAAGGCGGAACTACAAAC
>JAOZRQ010000508.1:772-5121 GCA_029940115.1 Desulfobacterales bacterium | reverse complement strand
TTGGCACTCCAGAACCGATGCATGCCAAACTGGAAGCTTGGCACTCCAGAACCGACCAAATTCCAAGACCTGCCATGTTAAAGCCTTTTCACAAGAAGATACAGGAACTTGCCTTTGTCTATGCCCACTGCGGGTTGAAGCCGGACAGGCACAACCGGACATATTCCATTGCCGCTGTGATCATTGACATGGACCAGTCAAAGAAAGCGTTTGAGTCGCTTGTCCGCTATGGCCTGCTGACCGGAAGGGAGAAATACTATTCCAATGTCTCCAAGGAGATGTTGCATCAGGCCCCTTATCCAGAGGAGGTGAGGATCAATCTCAGGAATTTTCTCAAGGATCAGAAGTTCATCTTCGCGCTGGATAACCATAACACCTTGGATGATCTGCAAAAGTTCTGCGGCGACATCCGCATTCTGGATCTCAGCTTCGCAACCGAGTTCTTTCTCCCGCATATCGAATCCTTCACTCCCAAGCGCCTATCGGAACATGTCTCCAAAAAGTCGAGGGAGAAGATCAGTTTCACCGCCGCGGAGATCGTTGAGCTTTCAGTCGAACTCGTCAGACACATATGCGGGGACACGCTCAACGATCAGCTCCATCCCCGGGCCGCGGCCATCCGCTATTATCTGCAAAGAAGCAACACTCTTTTCGGCGAGGCATTCATCCACATCACCCAGAACTTTCAGGAATACTTTGGGGGGCTTTTCCATCCCTACATGGAGCGGGACACCGGAAAATGGAAGTCATTCCTTGAAAGAGCGGAAAGACCTTCCCGGAAGAAAAAGAAGACAGCCGCCCACAAAGCGATATCCTTGGAGAATCTTGATGAACTCTACCAAGGGATGGCCCGGGCCGGCAAAGGCTGTCTGTTCAGACCGGAGCAGGTGGAATATGCCCGCGGTGTCGCTGCCGCGTTGAACGACACCGCGATCCTGACCATCGAGGCCGGCACAGGAACTGGCAAGACCCAAGGGTATCTGATCCCGGTCATGGAATTTCTTCACAGAAACAAAGAGGCCCGCGTGGTGGTCTCCACATACACCAAAAGCCTTCAGGAGCAGATATTTCAACGGGAGATCGCGTTCACCAAAGAAATTTTCAAACACTATCAGGATATCCCCACCGCGCTGCTCAAGGGAAAGTCGAGCTACATCTGCGCGGAAAAGCTGGACAGCGTCTATGATCCGGCATTGGAAAAGGAGAAGCTGCTCATCTGGCTCTATTTCCTCAACCTCATCTTCCTCTTCCGGCACGCGGACGGGGATACCGCGGGGGAGAAGATCAAACGCCATCTCAAAACCGATTTCTTCTTTCACCAGATGCAGAACGAGATATCCGCACGGGACGGATGCAAGACCCGGCATACCCGATGCCCGGCCCAGGTCGTGACCGCGGAGGCCGCGTCGGCCCGGCTCGTCATCACCAACCATCACAAACTTGCGTTGCTCGACAATGACACCCTATTGTCCCGCCTGTTCAGGAACTATGTCATTGACGAGGCGAATCACTTTGAGAACGCGGTGCGAAGCGCTTATGGGCAGGAGTTCAGTTCCTATGAGCTCGGCGGGATCATCAGGAACATCGAACCGCCTGTGAAACGGGCCATGCACAAAGCCGCGGGCGATCTGGCAGGGGAGATGAAGAAAGCCCTGACCGAGATGGAGACCCTGCGCCGCCTCCTCATGGAGGCGAGGCATGCGCTCATTGCGATGAACCCGAAGATCCGGCCAGGGCAGGTGAATGAGCTTCAACCGGACCATCCCGGGTTCAAGAGCAACCATATCAAGGAATACATGAACCTCCTGAGAGACGCGCTGGTCGGAATCGGCAGGAACCTGAAATTCATCCGGGACCCGGATCTCTGCCGGATGCTTAAAATTCATGCAAGGACGGCACAGCGGATCAAAACGGCGATCGGCCAGTTGGACGATTTTGTCGGCTCGCTCCAGATCATCAAAGATAGCCTGCTTGCCCAAGACAAGGTCACGGCCTATCAGTGTTTCAGCAAGAACTGGACCTTGACAGCCCAGTCCGTTGATGTGGCGGATCTGATTCGCAACCACATCTACGCGGAAAAGTACCGCGTCATTTATACCGCGGCCACCCTCTGCCACAGGGGGAGCTTTGAGAGCTTCCAGCGGATCACCGGCATGGACCGGCCCTTTGTCATTGAAGGCCAGCCATATCCGAGAGAGTTCCGCTTCAAGATGATCCCCTCCCCCTTTGCAACGGACGCGATGGAGATCATCATCCCCAGAAAGGCCGCGAGCGGCAAATTTGACAACAAGGAGGCTTGGATCAACGCGGTGAGCGCGATGATCCCTGATCTGGTGGAAAGAAACAAGGGGCGTACCCTTGTACTCTTCTCAAGCTACAGCGATCTGGAACGGATCGCGGAAGAACTGAGGGAGTCCCTCACCACCTATCCGCTCCTTGTCCAGCAACAGGGAAGTCCCACCATGAATCTGTGCGAGGAGTTCAGGGAGATCAAGGAGAGCGTCCTCCTAGGGGTGGACACCTTCTGGTATGGCGTGGATTTCAAGGGGGACACGCTCACCCAAGTGATCATCACCCGGATCCCGTATCCCATGCCTGCGGATCCGATCCAGATGGCGAGAAGGAATATCATGCCGCCAAAGGCGTATTGGAACCGCTACTACTACGACACCGAGATCAAGATGCGGCAGGGGATCGGAAGGCTGATCCGGTGTGACACCGATCGGGGGAGGGTGGTGATTCTTGATTCGAGGTACAGGGCAAAGGGTTAAGGGTTAAGGTTTAAGGACCAACTCCTTAACCCTTAACCCTTAACCCTTAACTTGCTTATGGCCGGAGCATATAAGCGGCAAGGGCCTTGTCAGATTTCTTGTCAGCAAGGGTGATGATCTTCGGGGAAAAGAATTCGACTCCGATATGGCGCTCCCTTATGTTCCTGATGACCACCTCTTTCTGAATCAATGTGCGCTTCGGATCATCCAAGGAGAGCTCCACAAACATTTTGTCACCGATTTTCATGTCCTTTTCCACTTTCAACTCCAGCTTCACTCCCCCGCGAGAGATGTCTTTGACAATCATTTTCCTTCTTCGCTCTTTCCAGACATAAGCCCCAGAAAGAGTCACGTTCTTCCTGCGGTATCTCCTTCTTTCCAGAAGAAGCGTATAGCTGTTCCCGCATGAGCACCGATGGGTGATCTTGACCTCTTCTCTGACATTTCTGTATCCGGAAACATTCAATGTTTTCCTTTTGTCACATTTTGGGCAGGTGAATGAGGCCTTTTTGTAATTGTTTATGAAGACCTTTTTTTCCGTTTTCTGAGCCATTTCAATCCCGTTCGGCCAATAAACTTGGCCCCGGGCCCCCATAGGCATAGCATACGCTTCCATAAGCCCCCCTCTGCAACAGCCAAGTTGGTTCATCCTGACCTGTGTGCAGGACAAGAAACCCGGGTTTCTTTTTTTGTCCTGTACAGAGCATTCTGACAATTCATGCATCCGCATGTTGCATCCTTCATCTATGTTCAGCAACTCCAAAAAAAACCGGTTTCTGGAAAGGTGCCGCGTTCCCCCTGAAGACTGAAACCGGGTTTCTCCGCCATCAAACTTTTAGTGCTACTGATTTCTCCCTTAATCCAAAAGAAGACCCTCTGCATCCTTCATTTAACACTTTCTGAGTTGAAAGCTAAATATTGGGACTGAATCTTTTGGCATCCTTCATTTTGCCTGAAAAGTAGTTTGCACTTTCGGGTGAACTGGGGAGTTTGTAGTTCCGCCTTCAGGCGGTGTTGCACCGCCTGAAGGCGGAACTACAAACTTTTTCGTCTCAAAAAACTGTAAACTGATGGATGAAGGATGCCTGAAATAGTATGAAAGATGCTCGTATTACCTTTCAGACAAAATGAAAGATGCTCGTATTTTCAATTTTTTTTATCGGCCAAAAGGGGATAATAATCAATGGGGTGGAGGGAGTATTCTGCGGTGGATATATCCTACTGCCAGCGGTATGGATTTGGCAATCCGAGCGTCGGAGGGGACCGGTTCGGTTCTGTCGATCCAAACCAAGTGTCACAGAAGGTTCGGTTCTGTTGATCCGAACCGAGCATCACAGAAGGGTTGCAATCCGGGCGGTTCGGATCTGTCGATCCGAACCGAGCATCACAGAAGGGGTTGCAATCCGGGCGGTTCGGATCTGTCGATTTGAACCGAGCATCACAGAAGGGTTGCGTTGGAGGGCGGTTCGGATCTGTCGATTTGAACCGAGCATCACAGGAGGGGTTGCAATCCGAGCGTTGGAGGGCGGTTCGGATCTGTCGATTTGAACCGAGCATCACAGAAGGGTTGCGTTGGAG
>JAOZRQ010000508.1:0-672 GCA_029940115.1 Desulfobacterales bacterium | reverse complement strand
GGCGGTTCGGATCTGTCGATCCGAACCGAGCGAGAAGGGACTGTCGTTGATTCTATTGCACACCAAGTGCCCGTAGCGTCTCTATGGTCAAACCACCCTCCGGAAGCCCCTTGGCTCTCTGAAAGGCACTGATCGCTCTGCGGGTTCCAGCGCCGTAAACCCCGTCAATTGGTCCGGGGTTGAAGCCTTGCCTTTTCAGTGCGCGCTGAACCTCCTCAATGTTGAAGCCGGTGGATTCGAGATCACACACCGCCAGACGCCAGACCCACTTCTCATCTTTCACCTTCACCTGTTTGGTGACGGTCTCATATCTTGCCGAAACAGGAATGCGCTTCTCCTCGGCAGAACGGACCATTTTCTTGACCCGGACCGTTTTGTACTTCGCGGGGATCGTGAGACTTCGTGTGGTTGCCGGCTGCACCAAGACCCGTTTCTTCACAGTGGTGTATTTTGCGGGCTGGGCAATTTTCCGTATCTGAGCAGGCTGGACAAGGACCTTTCTCCTCACGGACTTGTACTCCGCAGGGACCATCACCTCTTTCACGGTCGCCGGCTGGACCATCACCTTTTTTCTCACAGTCTTGTACTCCGGCGGGATCGTTCTTTTCCGTGTCTGCGCCGGCTGAACCAAGACTCGCTTCTTCACGGTCTTGTACTCCGCAGGGACCATCA
>JAOZRQ010000507.1 GCA_029940115.1 Desulfobacterales bacterium | reverse complement strand
TTCTCTTGTGGGAAGCAAGCTTGCCACGAGGGGAAGCGTTTACGAAGGCTACTATGTTCAGCCCTTTCTGAATGACAGTTTTTTCCTGAAATTCGGGGGCCAGTATTATGATTATGAATATACCGGCAGCGGCAATCCCCTTGGCAGACCGGTCAAGATTGATGAGGCCACAGCCTTTGACACGTTCAACGCTGTCATTGACAAAGTATGGGTTGGCTATCTGTCCGCAACGATCAGGTTTTGAACAAACCTCAGACCTGCGAGGTTTCCGAAACCTCGCAAGTCTGCTTCATCCTTAATATTTAACGCCGATTACCGCCTATGCTGAAAAAAATTTTCCCATTTCTTGACTGGTTCAGAAACTATGACCTTGGCAGTTTGAGGTGTGACGCCCTTGCCGGCCTGACAGTGGCACTGGTGCTCATTCCCCAGTCGATGGCTTATGCCGAGTTGGCAGGACTTCCGCCGTATTACGGGCTGTATGCCTCATTTCTGCCGCCCATGATCGCTGCCCTGTTCGGATCGAGCTGCCAACTGACCACCGGCCCTGTGGCGGTGGTCTCACTGATGACCGCGGCATCCCTTGAGCCGATAGCCGCGGCCGGCAGTGAGGGATATATAGCGTATGCGATTCTGCTGGCCCTCATGGTCGGAGTGTTCCAGTTTGCCCTTGGCGTGTTCAAGCTCGGTCTTCTCGTCAATTTCCTCTCCCACCCGGTGGTCAACGGTTTCGTCAATGCCGCGGTAATAATCATTGCCTCCTCCCAACTGCCCAAGCTCTTTGGTGTGCATGTGGATAAGGCCGAGCATCATTATGAAACCATCCTCCGGGTCATCAGTGCTGCAATGCATTATACACACTGGCCCACGCTGTTCATGGGGGTGTTCGCCTTCACCATCATGTACGGACTGAAACGGATCGCCCCGAGAATCCCGAATGTGCTCATGGCCGTTGTCATCACCACAATCATCTCCTGGGCTGTCGGGTTTGAACACGACACCTTCATTGACATTTCAGCTATTGAATCTTCCCAAGTCAGGGAACTGATTATGAAATTCAACAAAGCTGTCAATGACATACCGGGTCTGGTCAGAAAGCGCATTGGAGCGACTGAGACCTGGGAGGAGGCCAGGAGTGTTCATGACACCATCGCCATGCTTGACGCAAAGCGGGACGAGGACGTTCTCGGCCTGCAGATTGAGCGACGCAAATATGATGCTCATGTCCTTAGGGAAGAATTGAGAAGCTTTCTGTTCAAAAAAACGGGCGACTCCCCTGAAGAGGGCCGGGGAAGTCTCTTTTATCTCAAAGACAAGTTTCCTGCCGGGGCTGACGACGGTTACATCTGGCGCGTCAAAATAGGCAACAAGCCGCTCATGACAGACAGACTGCTCATGACGGGCAACGGTGATGTGGTCGGCAATGTCCCCCGCGGGCTGCCCTCGCTGACGACTCCTCAGATCGGCGATTCCAAGGTCATTCTGGGCCTCATCCCCTTTGCGGCCATCATCTCGCTTCTCGGATTCATGGAGGCCATCTCCATTGCCAAGGCGATGGCCGCCAAGACCGGCCAGCGGATTGATCCCAACCAGGAACTGATCGGCCAGGGACTGGCCAACATCTTGGGGGCCTTCGGCAGAAGCTATCCGGTTTCAGGTTCCTTTTCGAGGTCTGCTGTCAACCTCCAGGCCGGTGCGATATCGGGGCTGTCCGGAGTCTTCACCAGCCTGACAGTGCTCATTGCACTTTTGTTTTTCACCCCGCTTCTCCATCACCTGCCCCAGTCTGTGCTGGCTGCGGTCATCATGATGGCGGTCATCGGTCTGATCAATGTCAGCGGGTTCATTCATGCTTGGAAGGCCCAATGGTATGACGGGGCCATCTCTGTCATATCCTTTGTTTGCACACTTGCCTTTGCACCGCATCTCGACAAGGGCATCATGGTCGGCGTGGGCCTTTCCCTCATGGTCTTTCTTTACAAAAGTATGCACCCGATTGTGGCAGATCTCTCCTTATATGTTGACAAGTCCCTTCATGATGCGGTAAGTCATGGTTTGAGGGAATGCAGGTATATTGATGTGGTTCGCTTTGATGGGCCGCTTTTCTTTGCCAATGCCAGTTACCTCGAAGACCAGATATCTGATCGCAGAATGGCCAAGAAAGAGCTGAGGCACATCATCATTGTTTCCAACGGCATCAATGACATTGACGCTTCAGGAGAGGAATCCCTGTCCTTGATCGTGGACAGGGTCAGAAGAGCCGGCATTGACATTTCCCTGAGCGGCGTGAACGGAACTGTCATGACGGTACTCAGGCGGACCCACCTGCTGGCCAAAATCGGCGAAGATCACATCTTCCCGACCATCGAGGACGCCATCAACACAGTCTATGACCATGCACACAGGGGAAGCCGGGAAGAAAGCTGTCCGCTTAAGACCGTCTGCCGCATCACATAAGTAACCCGGCCAAAAGTTTTCCAGCATTTTCTGTTATAAGCAAATATGGCCGGGTACTTAAAATGAAAAAAAAAGGAGAATTTACGGCATCCTTCATTTCATATGAAAAGTGGTTTGCACTTTTCGGATGGGAAAAGTTTGCAGTTCCGCCTTTAGGCGGTGTGGCACCGCCTGAAGGCGGAACTGCAAACTTTTTGGCTTGAAAAATGTAAACCATAAATGAAGGATGCCACTTTTTCGTCTCAAAAAACTGTAAACGGATGAAGGATGCCGAATTTACCATATATGGCCGGAAGCTGTTCGCCGAAAGAAAAGATCGGCATACTGAGGCAGCACTTTGTCGGGAAAAGATCCGTGTCCGCGGTCTGCAAAGAATACAGGATCACCCCCGGCATGTTTGAACGATGGAAAAAGACGCTCTTCGAGAACGGGGACCTGATATTCAGACAGATGCCGCAGGACGGCATGGACTATCTCCACAACTACGACTTTGTCGTGAACTGGCTGGCGGAAATATTCCGGGGACAGACCCTCGGGGTTCTGGGAATGGAAACAGCGGAGATCCGGAGAGTCTGCTCCTTCAAGCCTTCGGAAATATCGGTCAGCGCCGGGATACTGGATGTCATATTCGAGGATACAGCGGGAAAAGCGTATCATCTTGAAGAACAGCGTGACATGACCGAAAATGATCTTTACCGCTTTGCGTCCCAGCATTTTTCCGCGGCAAGGGAATGGAGAGACAATATCACGGACATTCTTCTGATCTCGGGCAGGTCGTACACCGGGAGAAGGTCAGCCATGTGCTGAATGTTTGTCTTATCGGGGACATGAAGTTCAGGATTTCCGTGGCATCAGAAGGGCAGGGACTTTCTGAAAAGGTTGCGACCAAGCTCATCTGCAAGCTGGAGGAGACGGCCGTCGTTGAAGTGTTCAATCATACTTACTTATGGAATGGGTTATGACATTTTCAGGGTGGTTTAAATTCATGTTCAGATTCTGGAGTGAGGACCTCAAGGCAGGTCCCATCAAAAGTCTTTTCCATTTCCGGCGCATATGGGAAGTCGCTGTGCTGCTCATAGGGGGAGTCACGCTCATCCCACTGGTCACCATGGCCCTGATTGACTACAATGTGACACAGCAGTCCGTCGAGTCTGAGGCGCTTATGCAGACAAGCCGGCTCGTTTCCAATACCAGACATACGCTTTCCTACTTCTTGGAGGAGCGCAAATCCGCCCTGAAGTTCATCAGTTATGACAACACCTTTGAAGAACTCAAAGATCAGAAGCGGATCGCCGATCTTTTGGAAAATCTGAAAAAGGGGTTCGGGGAGGTCACTGCCCTGGGCGTGATTGACGACTCGGGCATGATTCTGACCCGATCCGGTTCCGACATGTATTCAGGAATATCCCTCAGAGACAAGAGATGTCTTGAGAAAATTCGGGCCACAGGCGCCCATGTCTGCCAAGTGTTCAGAGAGGACAAAGAGACTGTTCGTCTGGGCATATCAGTCAGACACGACCTTCCGGACGACAGTTTTTATGTCATCAGGACCTGTCTCGACGCCAGCCGGTTCCACGAAATTCTCGCATCCCTTGATTTGCGAACCGGGGACGATGCTTTCATCATCAGCAATGAGGGCGTACTCCAGACGCCATCCCGCCTTCACGGCAATGTTCTTGAAAAGATCGCTCTCCCGATTCCCGAGCATTCTCTGGAAACGCGTGTGCATGAGATCATGGCAAAGGATGAACCGCTTATCGTCGGTTATGCATATATTCCCGATTCGCCTTTCATCCTGATGATCGTGCGGCCAAAGGCGGAACTCATGAGGTCCTGGTACGACACCCACATGCGACTCATCGGATTTCTGGCGGGCAGCATCTTCATCGTCATCCTCGTCATTCTCGGCGTTGCGACCTACCTCGTGGACATGATTTACATGGCTGATCAAAAACGGGCCATGGTTCAGCACGAAGCTGAGTACACCAACAAGATGGCCTCCATCGGCAGATTGGCTGCGGGGGTGGCTCACGAGATCAACAACCCGCTCGCCATCATTAACGAAAAGGCCGGCCTTGTCAAGGATCTGCTCACCTTCAAAGAGGAATACAAGGGAGACGAAAAGCTGCTCAAGCTCACAGAGTCCGTCATCTCCTCTGTGGAGCGGTGCAGTTGCATCACAAAACGTATGCTCAGTTTTGCCCGCCATATCAATATGAGCATGCAAACTGTCAATCTGAAAAATGTCATCAGCGAGGTCTTGGAATTTCTGCACAAGGAAGCTGAACACAAAAGCATCATAGTCAGTGTGGATGTTTCCGAGGATATCCCGGAATTTGAAAGCGACAGGGGCAAGCTTCAGCAACTGTTTCTCAACCTGACAAACAACGCTTTCGCGGCCATGGGCGACGGCGGGCATATGGATATTGCCGTGGCAAGAGATGGCGATGAGCATGTATCCGTCATGATCAGGGATGACGGATGTGGCATACCCAAGGAGGATCAGAAGCGAATTTTCGAGCCTTTTTTTTCCACGAGGAAGAGAACAGGCGGCACCGGCCTAGGCCTTTCCATCACCTACGGTCTTGTCCAGGAGCTCGGTGGCAATATCAGTGTGCAAAGTGACTTGGGGGAAGGAACGACTTTCACCGTGGTCCTGCCGCT
>JAOZRQ010000506.1 GCA_029940115.1 Desulfobacterales bacterium | reverse complement strand
GAGGCATCAGCAGGACCAGGCGGCAGCATCGATCCCGCAGGTGATGTCTCAGTGGTGCAGGGGGCATCCCAGGGATTCACCATCGTTCCGAGTGAAGGATATCTGGTGGAGGATGTGACAGTTGATGAAACCTCCCAAGGCACACCGTCCAGCTACACCTTCACCAATGTCACGACGAATCACACCATCAGCGTGACATTCAGCAGCACCAGTACGTCAACGATCCCCACCACCACGATCGAGACCACGTCAACGAGCACCACCAGCACCACGAGCGAGACCACGTCAACGAGCACAACGATTGAGACCACGTCAACGAGCACCACCAGCACCTCCTCCAGTACGTCAACGAGCACCACGAGCCTGACCACGTCGATCAGCACCACCAGCACCAGTAGCACCACCACCAGCATCACCACCAGCACCAGCACCACCAGCACCTCCTCCACCATCACCACGACCACGTCAACGAGCATAGACGTCGGAACGGTGACAACAAGCGTGGAGCCATCGGTATGCATGGCGATTCCGAACACACCGATCACGGTCTCAGGTGGCGGCTCGGCGGCTCCGGGCAACATCATGTTTGTGGTGGATGATTCCAATAGTATGGACAGGGAAAAAGTGTCACCAAAGGGCACTTGGGGAGACTCGGCCAAGGGGGAAACCCAAATCCGGGTTGCCTTCATGACGAAGGAAACCATGTATTCCCCATGGAAAAATGACCCTTACCTGTATCAGCTTGGCGGAGGCGGGTGTGACACCCCCGACAAAAGCTACAATTCCAGTGGCCAGATCAACGACGAGATCAACAACCCTCCCGAGCATAAGCTGAAATGGAGACACCAGTGGCACGAGTACAATTCAATCTACTACAACCCGGGAATTGAGTATGAGCCTTGGGAAAATTCGCCGTATAATGCTTCAGAAGATGGTCAGGCGGATCCTGACAATCCAAGGCAGGATCCCACGAAACCCGCTACTTCTGACATGAATGCCACCTATTATGACTTCGCCAATCCGTATGGGGAGTCTCCAGCTGGCCCGGTTGATATCCCAAACGCCCATTACTACATTCGGGAGAATGACAAACCGTACCTGGTTTACTTCAAGGGCGGCCAGATCATATACCATGAGGTGTTGCAGGAGTCGGATTGTCGAATCGTACCGACGGCGAATGTGGACACTTTCTGCGGGACCGGCAACCAGCCCACCTCGCAACATTATTTTGACGGGTATTGCACAGGGACCACGCAGGCCCTTTGCAGTCCAAACGAGCGGTATGAGTATGTGGCGACAAAACTCGGCCCCGTGGAAACCAGAGAGAAAGACCGCATGGGCAGAGACTATGTGAATGCCCGCCAGAACTTCGCCAACTGGTTCACCTATTACCGGAATCGTACCTTCATCGCCAAAGGCGCGGTGGTCCGGGCCATGAAGAACCTGAGTGGGGTCAATGTGGGATTTTTCACCATTCATCCAAAGACCGACTCGATAATACCGGCCCAACCGATAGACGATGCTGCGAATCTCAGCACCCTCATCAGCGCCGTTTACGGCTTTGACGTGCAGGCGGGGACATCGTTGTTGGGCTCACTGGAAATGGCAGGGCGGTATTTTGACAAAGCCGATTCTGATAATACCATCGGCCCCTCCCCATACGCGGATCAGGCTGATGGAGGCTCCTGCCAGCAGGCCTTCACCATTCTTATGACCGATGGTGCGTACGACGACCGTCTCACAAGCGGCAGCTACACTGAGTCGGCGTGGGCTAACAAGGCGTACACGGGCAACAATATCACCAGCGTCGGAGACGCGAATGGAGATGGATGTCCAAATGAGCTCGCGGATGTTTCCAAATACTACTATGACAAGGATCTCTCCCCGGCACCCGATCTTGTGCCGGCAGGCGGATGCGGCGCAACTAAGCATCAGCACATGGTCACCTATACGATCGGATTCGGCGTTTCCGGTACCGTATCCTTGGATGCCTATCCAGAGTGTACAAACTCCTGCCCGGACTACCCGAACAACTGCGGCGTCTGCCCAGCGGGTTTCCCTTGCGTCAATGGCGACAAAACGAAGAAGATTGACGACCTGTGGCACACCGCTCTGAACGCCGGGGGCCGCTATATGAGCGCGGCAGACCCTGCACAACTGAGAAAGGCGTTGAACGCGCTCGTCAGTGACATCAAGGGCAAGCTGAGTGTGGGATCCGCCGCGGCGGTGTCGGTCAGCGCGCCGGTGCTCCAGCCCGGCAACACGGTCATGTACCGGACAACTTATGATCCGGTGGGATGGGAAGGGGATGTGATCGCCTACACCCTCGGAGAGGGGGGCGCAATCTTGGATCCGCCCCTCTGGAAAGCGGGAGAAGTTCTGAACAGTACGCCATGGGGCGACCGGAAGATATTCACCCACAACGGTGAGGCCGGGATCGCGTTTGACGATTATGCGGACCTGACCGACCGGCAGAAGGGCTCCCTTCACGGCGATCCGGAAAAAGGGCAGTTGATGATGAACTATCTGAAGGGCGACCGGACCAATGAAGGGCCGACGTTCAGAGAGCGTGCGGATGGGGAAGCTGGCGGCGCATGCGGTTCCGACATGCCCGGGATACTCGGAGACATCATCCATTCCTCCCCCCTTTCCCTCTTGGAGGGCGACTACATCTATGTGGGCGCGAATGATGGGATGCTCCATGCATTTCGTACCGTTGCCGGAACCGATCCCATCGCCGAGCCCGCTGGGAGCGAAGCCTTTGCTTACATCCCGAATCTGGTCTTTGACAAGCTGAAAAACCTGATCAGCACCGAATACAACCACGATTACTTTGTGGATGCCATGCCTTATGCTGAAAAGATCGCCTTTAGCGAGGATCTCATATCAGACGAGGAGGTCTACACGTTTCTCGTGGGTGGCCTCGGCAAAGGCGGAAAGGGTTATTACTGTCTCGACATATCTGATCTAACCGACTTTGAGGCCAATGATGCGAGATCCCGCTTTGAGGCCGAGGATGTGAAATGGGAATACCCACCAAACCCGCCTTATGACACTGCCGGATATCCGGTATCCTCGGATCCGGACATGGGCTTCAGCTTCAGCAGACCCTATATTGTCAATTCCAACTTGGGGAAATGGGTCGTGATCTTTGGGAACGGATATGACAGCGAGAATGCCCAAGCGGTTCTCTACATCCTTGATGCAATCGACGGCTCACTCTTGAAGAAAATCAAGACCGATGCCGGCAGCCCGACTGAGGCGGGTCAATGCAATGGTCTCTCCACGCCTCTGCTGATTGACTATGACGGAAACAAGACCGTGGACTATGTGTATGCGGGAGACCTGCTGGGCAATCTGTGGAAATTTGACATCAGTGAAGAGCCTCCGGATGGCAGCACCTTGGTTCCGGAAAGCTGGGATGTTGCGTATGACGGCAATCCCCTGTTTCAGGCCAGAAACAAGGCGGGCCAGTCCCAGCCAATCACCACAAGGCCAGATGCCATGAAGCACTGTGAGGGGAAGCCGGGATATATCGTCGTTTTCGGGACCGGCAGATACATCCTGCCTGAGGATGTGCGGGACACCACCGGGCAGACCATCTACGGCATCTGGGATTGGGAAGATGCCGCGTGGCCTGAGAACGGAGAGCAGATGTATCTGGGGTCCCCTACAGGCGGTGACCCGCGCAAACTTTCAAACCTGACCTCAAAAGCGGGCCCGGTCTCGGAGGTCACGTTGCTGAATCAGGAGATCGCCGGGTCCACGGATGAAGATTCGGAGACTTATGGGGAGGCCCTGACGGACAACCCAATCACATGGTTCGACCCGGGAGCAAACATCGGGGAGCATGTGGGGTGGTATTTTGATCTTCCCGAATCCGGCGAGAGGGTGATTGACGACGTCATTATCAGAAGCGGAAAGGCGGTGGTCCTCTCGAACATTCCGCTTGCATCAGGCGGAGAGGATCCCTGCACGTCAGGAAAAGGCGCTTCCTATCTGAACATACTCGACGCCTGTACTGGCGGCCGGCCTTCGGAGGATCAGTTTTCTGACCTGCCGGTGGAGATCACCACAGAAAGTGGGGAGAAGGTCAACGTCACCGGAAACCGCAGAAAGGACGACCGAGGCATGGGATCCGGGCCCACCATCATCAAGGATGGGCCCCGGGATATTTATTTGGTCAACCCCATCTCGCCGTCGCCGCCTAGTCCCCTGCCAGTGCCTGGGACAGCCGGCGGCATGATTTACTGGATAGAGCGGTAGAATATGGTAGTCAGTTGACGGTTGTCACCGGCGATTGTCAACTGAAGAAACCCGGCTTCTGATGCCCTCGGCAGCTCAATGTCACCTGAAGACTGAAACTCCTGTAAGTGAAGCCGGGTTTCTTCAAGCCGGGTTTCTTCTGCTTGACAAACAAACTTGATTTACAGAGGAGAACTCAAATGGCTTTGAGATTTGCATTACTGACCGGAATTTGTCTGTGCCTCGTTTCTGTCTCTGCTTTTGCAGAATTTTACCGATACAAGGACAAGAATGGCGTCACCCGATTTACGGATAATCTGGCCGAGGTTCCGGAAGATCAGCGCCCGAAAATATATAAGGAAGAGGATGATCTCCTCACCCCGGAACAGCGGGAGAAGAAGGCCAAACAGGAAGCGGCGAACCGTCAACAAACGGAAGCCGTGAGTGATGAGAAGGCAGAAAAGACTGAAGAAGAAGTGGGCCTTGATGCGACCCTGATGGGGGAGAGGGACGCGTTGGGAGATGAGTTTCACAAACTGGAGAAGATCAACAGGGCGCTTGTCAAAGAAAGAAAGACTGTCAAAACCCCTGAGGCAATCAAGGCGTACAATGTGAAGCTGGAACAGCATAAAAAGCAGATGGCAAACCTTGTGAAAAAACGGAAGGCATTTAATGAGAAGGTTGAAGCGTACAATGCGGAAATAAAGAAAAAGCTTTCTCCAGAAGAGAAAAGTGAATAACCGGCATCTTGTCACCTTGCAACAATGGAAAAGGCGCAGACAAATGGAGTGCAAAAATTGAGCGAGGGCAACGAGCGGTTTTTTGCAACAATGGAAAAGGCGCAGACAAATGGAGTGCAAAAATTGAGCGAGGGCAA
>JAOZRQ010000914.1 GCA_029940115.1 Desulfobacterales bacterium | reverse complement strand
GGAAGGAAGCCACCGCTCGGTTCGGATTGACAAATCCAGACCATTCCCGCCGGATCTGTCAATCCGGCGCGAGCGGGAAGGAAGCCACCGCTCGGTTCGGATTGACAAATCCAGACCATTCCCGCCGGATTTGTCAATCCGGCGCGAGCGGGAAGGAAGCCACCGTTCGGTTCGGATTGACAAATCCAGACCATTCCCGCCGGATCTGTCAATCCTCGATACTTGTCCCCAACGTCTTATCGGGGAAAAAATGTCGGGGACAGGTTCCGGCGGAAGCGGGGAGGAAAGTTTCAGATCTGCCGAGAGATTCATGGCATGAAATTTGCATATCCAAATGGGCAACTTCCCTTGCCGGATTGATCATTAATTTATCTTTGGCTTCATCTTTGCCAACAGTTATTTTCCAAGAAAGATCTGTGTGGCGAGAAACCCGGTTTTTTCCCCAATGGGACTCCCCAACTGCAATAAAAAGCCGAGTTTCGCTTCTCTTTTTTTGTCTTGTACACAAAGAAAGATACATGAAAAATTTTGAAAGTCAAGCAAAAGATATCGGAGGAGACATATGGCTATCAACATGGTTGAAAGAATTGACGACCTTGTCAAAGTAAGGCATGTCCTTGTCAGCGTTTCGGACAAAAGCGGGCTTGAGAATTTCATCCCCCAACTGCTCCAGATCCATCCAGAGACAAAAATCTTCTCAACTGGCGGCACTTACGGCAGGATAAAGGAGATTCTGGGGGAAAAGGTCCTCTCCTGCCTGACACAGGTGTCAGATTACACCGGCCAGCCGGAAACCGAGGGTGGGCTTGTGAAAACCCTCGATTTCAAAATTTATCTTGGGCTGCTCACCGAAACCTATAACGAGTCCCACCAGTCGGATCTGGCCCGAACCCGCGCGGTTCCCATTGACATGGTGGTGGTGAACCTGTATCCGTTCACGCAGACCATTTCAAAACCGGATGTGACCGTTGAACAGGCCAGAGGGAACATTGACATCGGCGGCCCCTGCATGATCCGGGCCTCGGCAAAGAACTTCCTGCGGGTGGCCCCTGTGGTGGATCCCGCTGATTATGACCTGATCCTTTCGGAAATGAGGGAAAACAGTGGCATGACCACCCTTGAACGCCGTTTCCAGTTGGCACAAAAGGCATTTGAACACACCGCGGCTTATGATCGGGCCATCTCCGATTTTCTCGCTTCCCGATCTTTCGCGGATGTAAAAGTGATGCTGGATGGTTGATGCTGGATGGTTGATGTTGGATGTCTGATGCTGGATGGTTGATGCTGGATGGATGTCTGATGCTGGATGTCTGATCAAGGAGACCGGCCCACAGAAACGGACACTCCTTAACCCTTAACCCTTAACCCTGATTCACATGGGAGCGTCCATGACGTCGCCCGGCGACGACACATGCATGGATGAAAATCC
>JAOZRQ010000063.1 GCA_029940115.1 Desulfobacterales bacterium | reverse complement strand
GCTCCATTGTTGTAATTGTGAACAACTGAGTATTGATGATAATGGAACTCGGAGGCCTGACCGAAAAGCTTTTGACTCGTTACAGATATTATATCGTGATGCGTGTCGTCAATTTGGCGTTCCTGAGCAAAATAATTTACTGAACATTATTACATTACGGGGAAAATCATTGCATCAAATGAGCGCCGAACAAAGCTTATTTTCATGAAGATATCATGGTCTGTATCTGTAAACTCTACAACCTCACCTACGAAGAAGTAAAAATCGTAGAACCGGATTTTGCCATGAGTGAAAAGGACTATGACAAGTTTAAGATTTAAGAAATTATCTGCCATGCCGTTCCAAAATCCGCACACATGGTTGCCAAGAGACGAAACGACTGACATAGAATGGGCATTCCGAGCAAACAGATCGAATTAAAGGCACTTCGGAAAGAATTGTAAGCGGACGGCGTTTTTTTGTGAAAGCAGGCAATCAAATGAAAAATCATTTTGAAAACAGAATCAGTGCAATAGATCTTTTCTCCGGTGCTGGCGGATTGTCATTGGCCGCCGTCAATTTAGGAATAAATTTGTTGGCTGCAGTGGAAACAGATCAGGATTCCTGTAAAACTTATAGAAAAAATATAATCAATAAAAAAAGCCCCATTACAAGATTGTATAATGTAGATATAACAAACTTACCTCCAACTATATTAATGGATGAACTTTAAACAACAAGAATTGGATTTATTAATCGGAGGCCCTCCATGCCAAGGCTTTTCAAGACACAGAATAAAGGGAAAAGGCGTTAACGATCCGAGGAACAGTTTGCTGATCCGTTATTTTGATTTTGTTCGGGAACTTCGGCCCAAAGTATTTTTGGTAGAAAATGTTCCCGGTCTATTATGGAAATGCCATGAACCATATCTGCAAAAATTTGAGAACCTGAGCAGAAGAAACGGATACAAACTCGTCGGTCCGGACAAACTCAACGCTAAGGATTTTGGTGTTCCGCAAAACAGGATCCGGGTTTTTATTCTGGGCGTAAGAACGGATATTAGGTCAAAATATACCGCTTGGCCCCCCAAAAGCACTTGACGGTCACGGCATGAACCGGAAAGAGCTTGAAGAAAAATGGCTTATAATTGGTACAGAATCCAAAGCCAGGGAAGAGGATATTTCAAAGGAAGACCGTGATGGTTTGGATTTTAGGCCCAGACAAGGCCAAAAAGGGATCGGCCGATTATCCTGCGCGGCTCTCGGTCATTTATTACTGCTCATATCGAAACGTAAAGATTATCCTTTCACAGCGACACTACTCGACTGGAGACTTTTTGAAAATCCATTTCTAATGCTCAATGACATTCAAGTTCCAATGGTCGAATTTAAAAACAAAAACGAGATATTCGACCATTTGCCTTCATTGTTCGACAAACTGATGGGAAATCTTTGGGGAGATGGCGACAATGCTGAAAGAGATACGAGACTTGAAACCGGATGGAAATTGTACGAAGAGTTTGAACAAAAAGAGAATAAGGAATCAACCAAAAAGAAAATTGAAGAAACAGTTGTTAACGACTCATTTTTTGAAAGGCATCTGTCAGTTTGGGATGTTTGGACGGATAAATCTCTGAAAGGCACTGCAATGTTTATGGCAGGCCTGCATGACGATCTTATAGCTCAGTTGTCCTTTGATGCCATTTCCGAATCCGAAGGCCCTGAAGCAAAGGCGAAAGAAATTTTTATTCAAACATTGTCCAATTTTATCGATCCGTTCGCCAAACAAGGAGAACCTGAAATAACCGATTTCACAACTTCCGTGATTGCCTGGAACGGTCAATTGAGAAGGCCCGTTATTGATGCGGCAAGAGAGTTTGATATCAGCAAAAAGCAGAGCAGGACCGAAAAAAACTACTTCAAAAAGCAAGAAAACGAATAAAAGCTTCTATAAAAAAGAATCAAAAAGAGTTGTCCGATACTTTGTCCGAACTCATTGCTCTGCATGAACAAATTCAGGAGGAGTCATATTTCGATTCAACAGAAACCGCTCGGGATCTTAAAAATAAGATCGGAGATTATATTTTCAAACTATCCAATTTCTCTTTAAGCCCTGTGCCCAGCGGCTTGGGTAGTATTGAAAAAGAGTATCGAATGTATCGTGAACAGGAACTCACCGCAAAGAAACTTGTCAAGCAACTTGACAGTTCTGCTAACGCGGCTTTGGAAAAATTTAACAAAACTTCCGATTCCGATATTGCCCAAAGCGTCTTCAGAAGTAAAGTCGGCCATCTGCAAAGCAGAATACGGAAGTGGTCAAAGGAAGGGCGTAAAGTACTCCAGGAAGAATTGAACAGGTTTAATCAACTGGTCGAGGAAAGGAACAAAGCCTTTCATAATGCAATGTCAGATTTATTAGAAGATCTTCGATTTGAGAGAATAGAGCTGGCATATGTTTTGGAACGAATGGATGAAGAGTTTGAAAAACAGGATATTGAAAATATTCAGCGACTCCAACCAAAGAGGCGGGCGAGGTGTAGGATTATATTTATGCAGAAACAACCTCCAAGCCGGGGGGCATAAGATTCGGTATGAAACGATAAAAGAAAAGCAAATTTTAAATGGTGCCAACTTTGTTTTGGAAATGAATGGGATAAAATATGAATAATACGGTTGATGAAAAATTGAATCGCCCTGAAAAATGTTACACGGATTTTATTGAAGAAACATTTATTAAACCAATCCGGACGGTAACACTTGTAGATGATGAATATCCGACAATGGACGCATTCATTTCCGGCGAAGAATTAAGCGATAAATCATGTCCAAAATTTCCGGGAAGGATACCAAACCGGAAATTTTGGTTCGTAAATATTTTTTCTCAAAAAGATTTCGATTTTGAAAAAATGACAAAAGATGCCCGGACAGTATAAAAGGTGATTTAAAAAAGTGGATTTGACCATATTCAATAAAAGAGATTTTTTACTGGCATTGAAGGCGTTGTTTGAAGACCTTCAAATCCCGATAAATTATTTGGCGGATGAGCCGGCTTCGGCCAGAACGATATTAAAAGACACTTGGAAAGATACTCCTTCATTTAATGAAAGAATGGAAAAGGAATTGAATTATGAGACAGAAAATTCAGAACGTAACCCGCAATTTCGGACAGGAGGCTCTCCCTGATGCGGATGTCCGTCTTTCTGAGACCCCGGGACACAGCACGGAGAGACAAATTAGGCCTGACAGGCTGAGATATTATACCTGCCGGAAAGCGTCGGCAAGTCTGGACGGGCGTTTTCCAACTATCTGAAAAAATTGCCGGAGATATCGGCTCAGAAAGCCGGCCTCCGTCACAAATATGGTGTCAGCCAAGTTGGGATATTCGGCTCTTATGTTCGCAATGAGCAACGCCCGGACAGCGACTTGGACATTCTGATCGAATTGGAACGGTCCTGTGCGCATTGGCCTGATCGGTCTGATTGACATTGAACACCATCTCAGTGACCTGTTCCCGGCCTTCTCTGCCCGATGCCGCAATTCGTCAACCGATCCGGCATTTTTTTCTTCTCTGACTTGACATCCGCTTTCATATATATTATGTATGTATCACTTGACCATCAAGTTTTTTGAGCAAGGGCGATGGACAATGGGCGGTAGTCAATGGCCGAGAGCATTGGAGCCCGTGAACGTGAACTTGAACTTGAACTTATACTTGAACTTGAACTCATGCTTGCCCGCAAATGAATGTTCACGTTTGGGTTCAAGTTCACGGACAGGGCGGCCTCCCCGAAAAGCGTTATAATCAGCAAATTTCCATGTAAACAGAAAAAAAAATTCAGAAAGGAGTGGCACAATGAGACAGTTTTGTCGGTTAGCTGCCTGTTGTCTGGCGCTGGTTTTGAGCCTGACCCCCGCTGCCTGGGGATCAGACCCGGCAGGCACCCAGAAACAGGGAATCGTTTTCGGCATTCCTCCTTGGGGAGATCCTCAAGAACTTCAAAGCATGTATGATTTTCTCATGACGGATCTCAGCCGGACGCTCGGCATGAAATGCAGACTTCGGATTACCAAGGATTATCAGGAACTGGGCAAGAGGATCCTGAAGAAAACGGTTGATGTCGGTTTTTTTACGCCTGCAGCTTATGTGCAGGCAAAGGAAAAAATTCCGGGATTGAAATATCTGGTTACCATCCAGACAAAAAGCAAGTCCGGACCACTGCGCGATCACTACAGCGGAGTGATCATCGTTTCCAAATCTTCGCCCTTTCATTCACTTGAGGATTTGAAAGGCAAGCGGTTCGCGTTTACCGACTTTCGGTCTGCTTCGGGATATCTTTACCCCCGTGCGCTGCTGGAGAAAAACGGGATAAACCCGGATATGTTCTTCTCCGATGTATATATGCTGAAAAAGCATCCGAAGGTTTTAAAGGCGCTGGAACTGGGCAAAATTGACGCCGGCGCCACCTATAAGGACACAGCGAAATGGGGCGACAAATTTCGGATTGTCAAAGAGACAGCCCCGATCCCGTATGATGCCTTTGCAGCAGCCCCTCACCTGTCGGAAGATGATTTCAAGGCGATACAGTCTGCACTCTTGCAGTTGAAAGCGGATTGCCCCTTCTTTCTGAGGGCAAAGGAGACCGGCGCGAATTATGCCGGATTCATTCGCCACAGTGACGCCTTTTATGACGTGGTGAGAGAGGCTTACCTGACCGGGAAAGAGAAGTGAGACTGTTACATCAGATACTCTTGCTGGTGTTTTTCCCCCTTCTGATTTTCGTCGGGATTTCGATCTTTCAGATTGAAGGCCTGCTTGAACGTCTGGATCGGACGATTCATGAGCGTCTCCGGGACACATCGGAACAGGTTAGGAACGATATTGACGTGTTCCTGAAGGAGACAAGGCGGTTTGCCACGCTCTTGGCAAAGACCGAGGAGATCATCACGGGAATCGAGATCAGCGATGCCGACATCCTGTTCCAGCGCGGGCGGCTGTTTCTGGATATCGGGATAGATTACATTGCCTTTGTCGACAGTCATGGGAAGGTGGTCGCCCGCGGGCATGACGAGTTCGCCTTCGGTGACAGCCTCGCGGACGATCCCCATCTCCGAAAGGTGCTTGGGTGGAGAACCGTGTCGCTCATCGCCCCGTTTGACAAGGGCGTCTTTCTGATGTCGCTCGTCCCCGCGGTGCTCCATGAGGAGAGGATTGTGGGGGGGGTTGTCGCGGGGATCGCCCTTGACAGAGAATTTCTCAGCAATGTCGGCAGACGGCATGATGTGGACATCTCAATCTGCATCGACGGGAGGCAGATTGCCCGCTCATTCCAAGGGGATCCCCTCCCGGAGTGGGACACCGCCAGTTTCGACTACAGACCTGATGGGTCAATGACTCCCGAAAATGAACTGTCCTGCACGGTCAGCATCTTTGAGGACAACAGAGTCAGGCGTTCCTCCTTGGTCAGACTGCGACAGAACATTCTGTTTTTCACTTATGCCCTAAGCGTTGTGATCATGGGTGGGGTCGTCCTGCTGGTCATACGGATGGTCACGCCTGTCAAAATCCTCGTCCGTGCAATGTATGAATATTCTGAAGGGAATCGCGCACTGACCGAACTGCCTGTCCCCAGAAGTGAGATCGGAGAGATCAGTCGGGCGTTTTCAAATCTGAGAAGAGAGAATGTCAATCTGCTCGACAGCTTGGAAGAAAAGATTGTGCAACTTCAGGAGACCAAGGATGCCCTCTGGGGTGAAATGGAACTGGCAAAAAAGATTCAGACCGTCTTGTTGCCTGAAAAGCCTGAAATATCCGGGTACGATATTGCGGCAAGCATGGATCCGGCAGACGAGGTCGGCGGCGACTATTATGATGTCATATCCGTGGGCGGCTATGACTGGCTTGTCATCGGAGATGTATCGGGGCACGGCGTCACCGCGGGCCTTGTGATGATGATGGTCCAGACGGCCGTTCACACCGTGCTGCTCGAAAATCCCGAAGTGCCGCCCTCCCGTCTCCTGTCCGCCATAAACAGGACGGTCTATCAGAACCTGGAAAAAATGGATGAGTCAAAGCATATGACAATCATCGTCCTGGCCGGAGGCAAGGGCGGAAAGTTTGCCTTTGCCGGCCTGCATGAGGACATACTGGTCCGGCGTGCGGCTACGGGAAAGGTTGAGGAGATTGAGACAGACGGAATGTGGATCGGCATCGAACCGGACATTTCCCAAATGCTCCCCGAGGATGCCCTGAAACTGGAACCCGGGGACTGCATGGTTCTTTTCACGGACGGCATCACAGAATCAAGGAGATGCGGCGAATTTTTCGGCAATGAGCGTCTGGTGAGGATCATCGAGGAATCCCCGGACGTCTCTGCCTCTGGCATACACCAAAATATAATCAATGCGTTGGAACCATGGGAAACGGCGGATGATGTCACACTTTTTGTCATTAGGCGAACAGCGTAAAAAACTTGGTTTCTTTTGAGCCAGAAAAGGATAACCATCCATGCCGTATCACCAGACAAGCCTCTCATTCAGAAAGGAATCGGTCACCGCCAAGTTCATCGCCCCTTCCGGCGATCCCGTGGAAAGAGTGATCGAAATCCGCATCCATCCGATCACCGGTCGCAGAAGCCGCGTCACCTTCAGCCGCGCACACGAAAATGAGCCCGGCACAGCAACCATGCCCGCCCCGCCGCCAGATGCGGATGACCCATCGAACTGCCCCTTTTGCAAGCCTTGGGTAAACACAAAGACCCCCCAGCTTCATCCGGATATCAGCCTTGACGGACACCTTGTCCAAGGAAAGTCAATCCTGTTCCCGAATCTCTTTCCTTATGGCGCGTATTCCGCGGTGAGCCTGTTCGATGACGCCCACTTTGTGGAGATCGGCACCGCGTCGCTCTCCTCCTACACCGACAGTTTTCTGAATTGCGCCCACTATCTGAGCCACGTTCTCAGCCACGACCCTGAGGCGATTCACATGGCCATCACCCAGAATCACCTCCCGTCTGCCGGCGGGTCGCTTCTGCATCCGCATTTGCAGGTTCACGCGGACCGATTTCCTTCCAATCATCACCGCTCTCTCCGGGAGAAGGCTCATGACCACTTTCAACGGACCGGTTCCCCCATCTTCTCCGACTACCTCCGTCATGAAAAGGAGGAGGGATCCCGGCACATCGGAAAGACCGGCCCTTGGGAATGGCTCGCGGCCTTTTCGCCCGAAGGATTCTTTGAGATATGGGGCATCCTGCCGGGCTGCTTCTCTATCCGTCATATGAGAGATGCCGACTGGCGGCAACTTGCCCGCGGGGTCCTCAACACCCAGAAATTCTACAGAAGTCTTTGCAGAAACGGCTACAACTTGGGGATTCTCTTTGTGGAGGACCAAAGGGATTCTCTTGAACTGCGGGTTGTCATCCTGGTCCGCTCCAATTACGCGGCTTGGGTGCGGAACGATCATACCGGCTATGAGGTGATGCTCGGAGACATGGCCACCTTCACGGCCCCGGAAAAGACGGCGGAGTGGGCCAGACCTTTTTGGAAACCGAGTTCGTAGTTCCGCCTCTCGGCGGGGTGTCAAACCGCCTAAAGGCGGAACTGCAAACTTAAAGAAAGAAACTATGAATCTTCCCCTGTTAGACCAACTCATCATCATCGCGTACCTGATTTTCATTGTCTCGGTGGGCGTCTATTTCTCCAGACGGGCCCTGAAAAGCGTGGACGAATACTTTGTCTCAGGCCGTGCCCTGCCCTGGTGGCTTGCCGGCATGTCCATGATCGCCTCGGCCTTTGCCATTGACACGCCCCTCGGAATCACCGGACTTGTCGCAAAGGACGGCATCCCCGGGGTCTGGTACGCGTGGTCCTTTGTCCTGGGCGGGGCCGGCGCGCTCGGTGCGTTCATCTTCGCGCCGCTGTTGCGCCGCTCTCAGATCATCACCACCGCAGAACTGATCGAACTCCGCTATGACGGAAAGCCGGCGGCCTTTCTCCGGGGATTCAAGGGCGTTTACTTCGGAATCTTCGCCAACGCGGTCACCATCGGGTGGATCATCAAGGCGGTCTGGACGGTGGCCGAGGTGGCAGTCCCGGGGTTTGACCCAGATCTGCTCCTTTTCGGGATCCTTCTCTTTACGCTCCTCTACACCGCCATGTCAGGGTTGTGGGGGATCGCGGCCACCGACCTGCTCCAGTTCATTATCGGTTCGGCCGGATCAATCATCTTGGCGATATTCGCATGGAACCACATCGGCGGCATGGAGAATCTGATCGCGGGAATCACGGAGAGATACGGCCCCGCATCCGCGGCGGAGCGTCTCTCCTTTTTTCCGAGCATGGGAACCCCATTCTTCGTGACCTTTATCGTGTTTGTCAGCCTGAAATGGTGGGGAAATCCCCCGCCGGCCATCACCCAGCGGATCATCTCCGCAAAGGATGAACGGCACGCGTCCTTTGCCACCATCCTCTTTGCCTTGGTCGCGTTCGGATTCAACTATTGGCCCATGATCTTTGTGGCCCTGACCTCATTGGTGGTCTATCCGGACATCCAGATGGTCGAAGCCGGGTATGTCCGGCTGATTGTGGATCTCCTCCCCTCCGGATTTCTCGGCCTGATGCTCGCCTCGCTCATGGCCGCGTTCATGTCAACGGTGGACACTCATATCAATTTCGGCGCGTCCTACATGGTCAACGACATTTACCGCCGGTTCATCATGCGGGATGCGTCCGAAAAACATTATGTGAGAGCATCCCAGATCAGCACGGTGCTGATGCTGATGATCGCGGTGGTCATCGCGTACACCCTCGATTCTGTGAGCAGCGCATGGTATTACATGTCCATGCTCACCGCCGGCTACGGGATCGTGATCGTGGTGAGATGGTTCTGGTGGCGGGTGAACGCATGGGCCGAGATTGCCGCGCTTGCGGCCTCGGGCCTCGGCAGCACCCTGCTCTCCCCCAAGTTCGGGAACGCGGTCGGATATTGGGATCACATCCCCCAGTTGGACTGGCAGTATCGCTTTCTGATCGTGATGGCCCTCTGCACGGTCTCTTGGCTCACGGTCTGCTTCCTCACCCCACCGACATCCGCGGACCACCTGAGAAAATTCTGCGAAAAGGTGAAGCCCTTCCCGACCTTCTGGGGGCCGATATATGAAGCCTATCCTGATCTCGGATGGAACCCGCATGTCAGACGCTGTTGCATCCACTGGGCCTTGGGAGCCGCCACTGTTTACTGTTTCTGCTTTGGGACGGGGAGTCTGTTGTTTGGAAATACCCTCTCCGGGATGGCATTGATATGTGCCGCTGCCTTAATGGGAACAGCGATATTTTTCACATGGAAAAAATAGACATCACCTGCCGGTCGGTATGCCATCTACACGGATTAGTGATAAGAAAGGATTTTCTGTCCCGTAGGGACAACTGAGAACGGCCCGGCAATTCATTGCCGGGAATGAATTGAACCCCAAATGCCTGTCCCGTAGGGACAACTGAGAATAGCCCGGCAATTCATTGCCGGTCGGTATGCTACACGGATTAGCGATAAGAAAGGATTTTCTGTCCCGTAGGGACAACTGAGAACAGCCCGGCAATTCATTGCCGGTCGGTATGCCATCTACACGGATTAGCGATAAGAAAGGATTTTCTGTCCCGTAGGGACAACTGAGAATAGCCCGGCAATTCATTGCCGGGAATGAATTGAACCCCAAATGCCTGTCCCGTAGGGACAACTGAGAACAGCCCGGCAATTCATTGCCGGGAAACATAATGAAAATGAAGGAGGAACGGCATCATGCCAATAGATGTGATAGCATAATAGATGTGATAGCATTTCGGAAAGCATGTAACCCGAGTGCGCCGTTAAACATTGCTGACGATGAGGACAGGAGATTTTACATTGACTTCTCATCTGTCCGAGGTCATCAGATGATTGAGGAGATGTGTTATGAAATTGAATGCTCCCCGGAAGAGCCCACATGCCAGCTCTTTACAGGACATATCGGTTGCGGAAAGTCAACCGAGCTGATGAGGCTCAAATCGAAGTTGGAAGATGAGGGGTTTTATGTGGTTTACTTTGAGTCCCATCTGTATCTCGCTATGGAAGATCTTGACATTACCGATATTCTGATGGTCATTGTCCGTCAGGTGATCGGAGATTTGAACCGGATGAATGTCGAGCCGCGAATGCAACGTCTTTTTGATCTTCTTCGTGATGTGATGGAAGCCTTAAAGGACTTCGGCATCTCCTTTGAGGAGCTTGGCGGCATAGGGGTGCCCATCAAATTCTTCACTGGATTGTTGTCAAAGATCAAAGACAGTCCCGCTCTCCGGAAACGATTACGGTTGCAGATGGAATCCCGGACAAACGGAATTCTGGATGCCATCAATCAGGATCTGTTGGAGCCTGCGGTTGACGTCCTCAGACAAAAGGGGAAAAATGGACTTGTCGTGATTGTGGACAATTTGGACCGGGTTGAAAGTACGCCTAAAGCGACCGGAAAACCCCAGCCTGAATATCTGTTCGTGGACCGGGGGGAACAATTGAAAAGACTGAACTGTCATGTCGTTTATACGATTCCCTTGGAACTGACTTTTTCCGATAATATCAACGTGATGATCGGCAGATTCGGCAGTAGCCCTTATAAACTGCCGATGGTACCGGTTCAGCATCGTGATATGACTGAAAATGAGAAGGGTATGGACCTGATCCGTCAGATGGTGATGGCCAGAGCCTTTCCCCATGAAAATGACGATCAGCGCCGGCGGCATATCACTGAAATTTTTGACACCCCGGAAACACTGGACAGATTGTGCAGGGTGAGCGGCGGTCATGTCCGGGAGGTGCTCCAATTGCTCCGGGTCTGCATTCGGAAAGAGAGACGTCTGCCCATCTCCGGATCGACCTTGGAAAATGTGATTCGGGACAAACGAAATGACTCTTCTCTGGGCATATCGGATGAGGGATGGCATCTGCTGAAACAGGTAACGGAGGATAAAAGACCTCACGGAGACGAACAATTTCAAAAGCTGTTGCGAGGTATGTTTGTCTTTGAATATCGTGACTCGGATGGGTCATGGTTTGATCTGAACCCTGTTCTGGCGGATGCAAGGGAATTGAAGGCATAACCGCATGAATCCGTTTTGGAATTAAAGGGACTGAATCCATGAGCGACAAAAAAAATGTGCTGGGTTGGGAAGGAGCCTTGTCGGAGCTCATATTTGAAGTTGAGGCGACAGTCGGGGAGTTTTGTCTCATTCCGGCGCATTGTAATTATGTCGGATTAAGAGAGCGTATCATCGGGGAACTGCATGAAAAATGTAAGGTCCGAATCCGGGAAATTACACTCCGGCCTTTGGAGACAAGTCTCCACCGGACAATTTCTGAAGGAATCGGAAGCGATGCGCCGGATGCTGTGATGATTAAGGGGCTTGAATCCACTCCCCATCTGGATCAGATTCTCACCGCCAGCAATCAGATCAGAGAGGAATTTCGCAAGAGTTTCCCCTTTCCTCTCATCCTGTGGGTCAATGATCATGTTCTCAGAAGATTAAGCATCATCGGGCCTGACTTAAAAAGTTGGGCTGGCATCCCCATTTATTTTGAACCTTCGGATAACGAGATTCTTGATGCTTTGGAAAGGACTGTGTGTGTCTTATTTGATGAATCTGAATCTTCTTCGGAAACTTTAAATATTCCTGATTTGTCAAATCCTCCGGAACTAAAGCTAAAACATTAAAAGGGCATTCCGACTGTGTCAGAATCGTCCGTTTCAGTCCTGATGGCAAGATTCTTGCCTCAGCAGGTGATGACGGTACAATCATACTGTGGGATACAAATAAACTGTTGAATCCGACGTTAGATGATTTATTACTACATGCATGCAAATTTCTCCAACATTACTACATGCATGCAAATTTCTCCAACTCTACCTGAAGGATGACCCTAGTATGAGCGAAAAACACCACCATCTCTATGATCATATTCTGGATCTCTGGGCTACAGACTGAGCAAGATTGAACCGCAGATTAAGGGATTCCACAACCCGGAACCAATCTATGAAATCATAAAAATCTGCCTGATATGCGGTTCAGACTCCTGCATGACTACAAGGATGGCTTATAAGGTGCGCCAGGCAAAGCTTGGCATGTCTGATCGGGTGAAAGTCCCGATGGGGCAAGGGCCAACCACCCACCCCCACCGAGTGTTGCGCCTGCACGGAGCCGGGATGAATGTTCGGCGAACAAGACAGGCGAGGCGTACACAGGGAACCTTGCAGACCGCAGGGGTGATCGCACACCCCGAAGCGCCGGCACAGCCTCGAAAGAAATCTCGTGGCAGTCGGAGAGCGTCTCTCATTGCGTGAATCCAACACAATGCGGGCGTAAATGGTGAGTCCGTGGAGGGCTGTCGGGTCTTCAGGCCGTGGCATGCAGGGAGAGGGATGTCAGGAACCTGGGAGGCCCCGCACATTTCCCAAGGAAGGAACGGTGTGCCGGTCCAACTTGGGTGGGAGTGTCCGACACAAAGGAAGGAGCTCCGATGATGTGCGGGGAGTCGGATCAACCCATAGTGCCCGGAGGTCGGGAGAGCCGGCCACATGGGGAGGGAGTTGACAATGGTGCGCAGTCTGCAAGGGAAACCCGGGCCGGACACGGCAGGGCTGGCATCACCCAGGCAAACCTCACTGCGGGGAATGGCGACAAAGGCGAAGATTGACAAGACCCACCGTTTCGAGAACCTTTGGTGTGGGCATGACTGTCTTTGCCGGATTGCGAAGGCGAGTGTCATTGAGGAGCCCGGTGCGGGAAAACTGCACGCCGGGATCGTGTGGGGGCGGCTCGGGTAACCGGCCGTCCTACCGCAACAAAGGATTTTCTGTCCCGTAGGGACAACTGAGAACAGCCCGGCAATTCATTGCCGGGAATGAATTGAACCCCAAATGCCCTGTCCCGTGGGGACAATTGAACCCCAAATGCCTGTCCGGAGGGACAACTGATAAAGGGAGGTGAGCCATGTCGTCTGCAATAGCAATTCAAATACCGCGTGAAATCATCCATGCCACCCGCATGGAACCCGATGAACTGAGATGTGAGTTGGCAATTCATCTCTTTCAACAGGGCAAACTCTCGTTTGGCAAGGCCCGGGAGATGACCGCCATGACCGTATGGACATTTCAGCAACTTCTGGCAAGCAGGGAAATTCCTGTCCATTATGATGTGGAAGATTACACCGAAGATATTGCAAACCTTAAGGAGGTCGGAAGGTTATGAGTATTGTCAGCAATTCCTCTCCGCTTGTCAGTCTATCCCGAATCGGCCAATTGGATTTGCTTCGCCAGTTGTATGGAGAAGTATATATTCCGGAGGCAGTGTGGCAGGAAGTCGTCATCAGGGGAGCGGGGCAACCTGGGGCGAATGAGGTAAGATCGGCCAAATGGATCAGTGTGCGGCCGGTGAATAACCGTCTCCTTGTTCATACATTGAACCAGAATCTTGATGAGGGAGAATCCGAAGCGATTGTTTTGGCACTGGAAATCAGGGCTGAGTTATTGTTGATGGATGAACGCCTGGGACGCGAGGTTGCCCGGCACCACGGATTACGTTATACAGGTGTCATTGGAATTCTTATCGAAGCGAAAAATAGAAATCTGATCAGCGCAGTCAGGCCACATTTGGATGCGCTCCGAAACGTGGCAGGCTTCCGTATAAGCGAGACACTTTATTTAAAGGTGATACAGGATATTACCCGTGAGTCATAAGTTCTCTGGAAATACTGAAGGATTTTTCCACAAGTGTCTGAAATCACTGGCACCCGGGATTTTGTGCCTGCCCTTCGCCTGTCAATGATTTCAGCATGTTACGAGAACTTATGATTGGCGGGTCATATATGCTGTCAATGAGGGATGGTCGGAAATTTCAGTTCTCACCATCCGGAAGCGGCCGCCATACGATTACGAGGATTTGGAAGAGTTGGTGTCGGAATTCGTAAAATCTGTAACATACTAAAGATGGACTATGAGAAAAGGAGGTAACCATGCGTCAATTCATTGTTGAATGCAGTGAGCCGGGATGGGTGATATTCTTGGCCGAAGAATTGGAGAACGTGTTCCGACACATCACATTTGAGCGGGCACAGGAGATCGGAAAAAGTCTTGCGAAACTGGCTGACGAGCTCGGCCCGGAAGTCGGAAAGGCGTGGGAGGGGTTCAGGTTGGAAGTGCCGAATGACGGCGGTTATCCCCCTTCATTCGGCAAGCGGGAAGAGGCCGGAGAAGAGCCGTTGAAAACATTGCTGAAAGAGGCTGATCAGCGCGGGATGGGGAAATTTGAGCTGCGAAGCACCCTGCTTCTCAGATTTGCTTGAGGCGGTGCGCCACCACGGGCTAAAGGCAGGACTGACCACCAACGCCCAGGATCCCGAAAAGATTCTCAGGCTCGCGGATGCGGGGTTGCTGGATATGTACGGTGTATCCGCGGGCAAGGGAATGTGGCCCCGGCTTGCGGCTCATCCCCGTGCCGTAGTGAATCTCCTTCTGTTGCGAAACGGAATGGATCAGGTCATGAACTGGGCCGTTGAAGCGATCCGGCTCGGCGCGGGGCGTCTGTTGCTTCTCGGATATAAAGGCACGGTTTCGGATTTCACGCCGACCACCGACGAACTCTCCCAAGCCTTTCTTCTCCTAAATTCTCTGGGAAAACGCTTGGGAACCATGATTGCAACGGACGACTACACCCGGCGCAGACTCGGGCTGACCCACACATGCGGGGAAGGATTTCGCCGCATTGATATCCATGGGCGAGTTGACAGGTGTTGCTTTCCAGAGTGTGAGTACCGACAAGGCTGACTCGTAATTAGACCTGCGAGGTTTTTAAAACCTCGCAGGTTTCTCCGCGGTGAAAAAAATTCGGCATCTTTCATTTTGACTGAAAGGTGGTTCACACTTTTCAGTTTGCAATTCCGCCTTCAGGCGGTGCGAGACCGCTGAGAGGCGGCAAGACGCTTGAGGCCGCCTACATGGTGAAAAGAAGAAAATGGCCGACAGGGAAAGGATTCTGTGGATGGCTGGGGCGAATTATCGTCAATCACCAACAAGGAAGGGAGAACAAGCAATGGAACCCGTCAGGAGGATTCGTCTTCAGGAATTCAAATCGGTCACCCGGGCCTTCATCCGGTATGAGGACCTGAATGCGTTGCTCAATCACTGTGTTGAGGGAATATCCCGAGCATTCAAGGTCAAGGGATGCAGCATCATGCTTTTTGATGAAAGGGAAAAGCAACTCTTTCGGGTGAGCAGTTACGGGGTCAGTGAGGAGTACCTCAACAAAGGCCCCTTGCCTGTGGATGAGAAATACAGCGCGTTTGTCACCGGTGAACCGGTTTTTATCCAAGACATGCAGAACGACCCCCGGGTGAAATATCCGAAAGACGCTGGCAAGGAGGGGATTGTCTCCATGTTGTCTGTACCCATGAAATGCAGGGATGCGGTCAGCGGCATCATCAGAATTTATCACGATGAATCTTGGACACTCCACGATGATGATCTCGACTCTTTCTGCCTGCTGGCGGAACTGCTGGGATGCGTCGTGGAGAACAACGGGCTCAGGAATTTCCTCGAACATGTCAAAGTCGCGCTGGGGAGACTCCCCCTGCGGATGCTGGAAGGATTATGATCCATGACAGGTCGCGTATTCACAGACACGACGGATTTTTTTTCCATAGACTGCGGAGATCAGATTCAGGTCGCTGGGAGACGATACGCCGTGACCGGCAACGAGCGTGAGCGCCGATTCGGCATCGAGGATCCCAAGTTCTGGGTGAAGCGGGTCATAGATGAGAGCGGAGAGAGGAAGCTCATCAAGCTGACCTATTTTGAGTCCTTCATCACCACACTCGGCGGGGTCAAGATACGATGCTTCAGAGATCCGGACAAGGAGGGGGACATTCTGGTGCGAACCAAGGATCATCCCCATTTTATGCACGGAAACCCCTACAGGGATGAGAAAGGCAATAACATCCGGGTGTTGGATGTCATCAGAGGGCCGAATTTCTTTGTGTTCCTTGACTCATTCCGGAAGTTGGGCCATGAGCCCTATTTCCGAACCGAGTTGCCGGTCATCCTGAGAAAATTGGTGAAAGCATTTGAAGCGATCCACTTTCTTCATATGAACGGATTCAGGCATGGGGACATACGAAACGATCATATCATGGTGGAACGTGCCACAGGAAACTATGTGTGGATAGATTTTGATTATGACTATGATGCCGGCGAAAACCCATTCAGTCTGGACATATTCGGTCTCGGAAACATCCTGCTGTGCGCCATCGGCAAGGGGATTCACAACCTTCATAACATATATGAGGACACGGCCAGATACGGAGACCTGATGGCTCGTCTTGAGCCGGAGGATCTCTCCATTCTGGACAAATGGAGGCTGGTGAACTTGCGGAAGTTCTATCCGTATATCCCCAAAATGCTCAATGACATTCTCATGCACTTCTCAAAGGGCGCTGAGGTTTATTACGAGTCGGTGGACGAGATCATCGAGGATATGAACCGGTGTCTGCATAGCGTGTTCTGAACAACAACGGAGGAAGATCATTGGAGAATTCGATTCTTGTAGCGTTGAAAGGTTCCATGGGGTCGCGGACGGTGGTGGATTACCTGATTCGCATGCCGCTCTCCCGGGAGGATGTGCAGATCACCCTGCTTCATGTGTCCAAAAGGTCATTGCCCGGTGAGGAATTCATGGGGGAGACATTCACGGACGATGAGTCGTCACGGTTCCAAGCCATTTTGGAAGAGGCGAGGGCCAGGCTGGGCGAAAACGGCTTCAATCCTGACAAGATCAACATTGAACTGGTGTCCGAGCCTTATCCGACCGTTGCCGAAGGGATTATTGCCCGGTTCAACAAAGAAAAATTCGACATGGTGATGATCGCCCGAAGGCGGAAGTCGAAGGCCGAGGAGTTTGTGCTGGGGGATGTCAGTGTGAAGCTGGTCAGGGCGCTTGAAGGGACTGCCGTATTAGTCGTCAAATCCATGTAAGCTGGAAAGTTTGTAGTTCCGCCTTTAGGCGCACCGCCTAAAGGCGGAACTACAAACTTTTTAGGATGCCAAGTTTTTTGAAAAAACTTAGTTTCTCTTTCGCATCGCCTAAATGCAGGAACTGATGATTGGGGAATGCATCATGCAAACAGAACTGTCTCAGGAAGATATTCGTGAGCTGGCCTCCCGATGGATCCCGGATCCCCAAGCCCGGAAGAGGCTTGCCATCCATACCGACACCACCGATTTCTTTCGCGTGGAATATAATGACGTGGTTCTCCTCGGGGGAAGACCCTATCTCATCCGGCATAACACCCGGGTACGGTCTGACATTTATGATGAAATCAAGCACTGGGTCAAGCGGGGGATTGACTTGGAGACCGGAAACCCGGTCATCATCAAGCTTGTCTTTCATGAAAGGTTTACGACCCACATTGGGGGGATAGCGTTCGAGTGTTTCCGGAGTCCGAAAAAGGAGGGCCGGATACTGGAACTGGTGGCGGACCATGAGAACTTCATGCAGGGATACGCGATCCGGGATGAAAAGGGGAACACGGTCCGGGTGCTCGATTTCATCTATGGGAAGTCGCTCTGCGACTATGTGGGGGGCATCCGTACGGATCATCAGACCTATTTCCACGAGCAGCTCCCCGGCATTTTGGCGGCGTTCGCCAAGTGCGTCCAAGGCATCCGTTTTCTCCATGACCATGGTGAGAGACACGGCGACATCCGGCGGGATCATATCCTGATCGACCGGGAAAGGGAGAACGCGTATCGCTGGATTGACTTCGATGTCAGTTACCGTCATCGGGAGAACATCTATGGGTACGATCTCTTCGGGTTGGGGAATATTCTGATTTTCCTGGCTGGCAAGGGGGATGTGCTTCTCTTTGACCTGAAATCCCGGGAACACCCGGTGATGTCAACATTGTGTGCGGATGACATGAACATCGTCTTTCATAACCGTCTGGCCAATCTGAAAAAGGTTTATCCCTACATTCCTGACGCTCTGAACCGGGTGCTACTACACTTTTCAACCGGGACCCACTGGTTTTACGAAAACACTGGGCAATTGCTGGAAGATTTGGGAGAGGTGAGCTGTAAGCTGTAATATCCCCCGCCCCACAGCGGTTCGGATTTGCCAATCCGAACCGAGCGACACCCTCATTGCTTGCGGCACCCTCATTGCTTGCGGGGGATTGGCAAATCCCCCGACTCACCGCAGTTCGGAT
>JAOZRQ010000913.1 GCA_029940115.1 Desulfobacterales bacterium | reverse complement strand
CACCCCGCGCTCGGTTCGGATTGACAAATCCGAACCGCCATCCCCCACCCCGCGCTCGGTTCGGATTGACAAATCCGAGCCGCCATCCCCGCCGGATTTGGCAATCCGGCGGGAGCGGGCACGGGGTCTGCCGAGCATCGGCGGGAGCGGGCACGGGGTCTGCCGAATATTTACCATTGGATGATGGAAAGCTCCCGGCCCACCTTTGCAAAGGCTGAAATGGCCTGATCCAGATGATGCGGTTCATGGGCGGCTGACATTTGGGTCCGGATGCGGGCTTGGCCTTTGGGGACCACGGGAAAGGAGAATCCGACCACATAGATCCCTTCATCCAACAGACGGGCGGCCATCTGCTGGGCCAGGACCGCATCGCCGAGCATGACCGGGATGATCGGGTGCTCCCCCGGTATCAGCGTGAATCCGAGTGCCGTGAGTCCTTTGCGGAAATAATCGCTGTTTCGTCGCAGTCTGTCACGCAGGTCGGAGGTGGCCTTGAGCAGATCAAGCACGGCTATGGAGGTGGCAGCGATGACTGGTGCGAGGGTGTTTGAAAAGAGATAGGGCCGGGAGCGCTGTCTCAGCCAGGTGACGATCTCCTTACGGGCCGATGTGTATCCGCCTGATGCCCCCCCGAGAGCCTTGCCGAGTGTTCCGGTGATGATATCGACTCGGTCGAGGACGCCGCAGTATTCATGGGTTCCCTTCCCGTTCTCGCCAGTAAAGCCGACCGCGTGGGAGTCATCCACCATCACCATCGCGTCGTAGCGGTCCGCGAGGTCGCAGACGGCCTTGAGGTTCGCGATGATGCCGTCCATGGAGAATACCCCGTCGGTCGCGATGAGACGGAAACGGCATGCCTGTGCCTCCTTCAGCCGACTTTCCAGATCCGCCATGTCATTATTCTGGTAACGGAGGCGTTTGGCCTTGCATAAGCGCACACCGTCTATGATGCTGGCATGGTTCAGGGCATCGCTGATCACCGCGTCCTCGGGACCGAGGAGCGTTTCAAAGAGCCCGCCGTTCGCGTCAAAGCAGGATGAATAGAGGATGGTATCCTCAGTCCCGAGGAACTCGCTGATACGGGCCTCAAGTTCCTTGTGAATGGTCTGGGTCCCACAGATGAAGCGCACCGAGGACATGCCGAACCCGTATCGCTCAAGGGCTTCCCGTGCCGTTCCGATCAGTTCCGGATGATTGGCCAGACCGAGATAGTTGTTCGCACAGAAATTGAGCACCTCCTTTCCCTCCTGCACCCGGATGGCGGCCTGCTGGGGCGTGGAGATCACCCGCTCCTCTTTGTAGAGGCCAGTCTTGCGGAGTTCTTCGGTTTCGCTGGTAAGATGGTCTAACAGATTGCGTCTCATAACACCTCCCATGTAAAAAATTATGAAGGATGAAGGGTGAAGGATGAACGGTGGTTTCCGACACGGGC
>JAOZRQ010000001.1:40256-49062 GCA_029940115.1 Desulfobacterales bacterium | reverse complement strand
CCTTAACCCTCAAACCTTAACCCTTAACCCTCAAACCTTAACCCTTAACCCTCAAACCTTAACCCTTAACCCTCAACCCTCAAACCTTAACCCTTAACCCTCAACACTGATTTGATGGATGCGACCACTCGGCCTGCGGTCTGGCCATCCCACAGGTCAATGGTCCTTCTTTGAAAGGTCCCCGAGAGAACGCTTTCGACAGTCTTCTCAAGGTCTTCAAGTCTGCACAGACGATTGGTCCCCTCGGTGATGGTGATGGGCCGCTCAGTGTTGGGCCGCAGGGTCAGACACGGGATGCCGAGGTGACTGGTCTCCTCTTGGATTCCGCCCGAGTCGGTGATCACAAATCGGCAGTTGAACACCAGATTCATGAAGCGGATATAGTTCAGCGGTTCAAGCAGACGAATCCCGGGATGCTCCTCCAGCAGGGATGTCAAGTTGTTCTGCTCAAGTTTCTTCCGGGTTCGGGGATGAACCGGGAATACCACGGGAATCCTCTCGGAGACCCATCTGAGAAGTTCACAGTGTTCCCTCAATATCTTCGGATCATCCACATTGGCGGGGCGGTGGAGGGTGACCATGACGAAATCGTTCTGATCCAGCCCGAGTTCCTTGAACGCGGTCTGGCTTTCGATCTTGTCCCGGAGCATCTCCAAGGAGTCTATCATGATGTTGCCCACCCGATGGATCTTCTCTTGGGAGACGCCCTCCCGGATCAGGTTTTCGTCCCCGTCCGGCGAGGGGGTCCAGAGGATGTCGGCCAATGTGTCGGTGACCATGCGATTGATCTCCTCGGGCATGGTCCGGTCATGAGAGCGGAGCCCGGCCTCGAGATGCGCCACCTTGATCCCGAGTTTGACAGCCGCAAGCGTGGCCGCGAGGGTCGAATTCACATCTCCGACCACCACCACCAGATCCGGCCGGCTCCTGATCAGCACCTTTTCATAGGCGATCATCACCTGTCCGGTCTGCTCGGCATGGGAGCCGCTCCCCACACCGAGATGCAGGTCCGGTTCGGGGAGCCTGAGGTCCTGGAAAAAGACTTCCGACATGTTCAGGTCGTAATGCTGGCCAGTGTGGACAATCAGAGGGGTGGCCCAGTCCGCTTTCCTCAGCGCGTGGTAAACCGGCGCGATCTTCATGAAATTGGGCCGTGCCGCGGCGATAAGGTGGATAAGCTTTTTGGGAGATATGGAATGTGTTGGGCAAACTGTTTTCATTGAAATTTTTTCCTGCATGTTGGTTATAATGTGGGCCGTCCAAATCAGCCAATTTCCTTTGCCGCCCTTTGGCCCGCCCATTTTGGCCTGATTCTTGTTGGGGTGGAGGATCAGGTTTCCATGACGCGGCACCGTGTCAGAAACCGGGTTTCCTTCATGTTCATGACGAGGCAACAAGCTTCGCCTCAACTTTTGCAAGCACCAATGAAAAGAGAAAAAGTAGCACAAACGCCACTCCAAAGACCAGCATCCCGGAGATTTCATGCAGAAGCCCTTCCGGATTCGCGGTCTCAGGTCCGATCCAGTGCGCCATCATCGCGGTGGAGAGCAGACGAAGCACATTGACACATATGGCGATGGGAACGGCTGACAAGAAAAGAATCCATCGGTTCACCACATGCATGGAAATGATGTAGGCAAATGCCCCACTCAGTGCCAGCAAGGATGTGAGGGACCGGAGGCCGGAGCAGGCGTCCACCACTTCAAGGGAGATCGTTGCGAGATGCAGAATGTTGCCTTCCCGCAGAATCGGAATGTTCATGAACTCGACGACATGGGCGGTGATGTTTGCCGCAAACAACTGAAGCGGAAACGCGAGTTTGTTCCAGATGATCGCGGGAATCGGAACCATGAACATCAAATATGCGATGGGAACGAGAATCGCCCAAGTGATCTGCTTTCCGAAGATATACAGCGACAGACCGAACAATGTCACAATGATGGCAACACGCATGGTGAAGAGCTCCGCGCCGAGGTTTCCCACAATGTGCAGGGTCATCCCCATCAAGAGGATCGGCAGGCCCCAATTGCTCGGGGTCGGCAGGCATGTTGAGAGTTCCTCCCTTTTCTGCCATATCATGTAGCCAGTGATGAAAGGGATGAGGAACCCGTGGGAATAATTGTCATCCACGGACCAGTCGTTCACCAGCTTGATGAAGGTATGATGAAAGATCAGAGAAAAGGATAGGGTCAATAGGGCAATCTCGGCATGGATTGAAGATATGAGTCTTTGCATGATGTCACCTGTTCCTCAATGAGAGTTGAACTTCATATGAATCCCTGAACCATCGGCCCTGAGGTCCACTTGGGAAGCAAGAAGTTCCACGGCTTCAAGAACCGACGTCCTTCCCCCGTTGTTGGAGCCTGCCAGAAGGTTGATACGCCCCAAATCATGCAGGCTGAAATCTCCAAATCCTCTGAAACCTGCCATATTCAATTCTCTTATCATTAATTATTCACCATTTGTTGCAATACGTCGGATTCCTTCAAGAAAAATGTTGAAACTGTGAGAACGGTTGCGATTCAAATCAAGCAACGGCGCGATAGATCGAGCTCCGCCGATTTTCTGGTATCCGGGAACGATTTTCTGTAGTTCCTGTTTGGCATTCGCCAAATTGTCCGGGTGTTGGAACTTCCTTTTGTTCTTTTGTTTTACGATCCTCGGCAAATCAAACGCCTTTGCCATAGCCTCCAAATCGCCCAGAAACCAAGATTCAAGTTCATGGCATGCGATTCGCACAAGCGAGTCAGGTCGCCCCGATGTTTCACACATTTCCCTCAAACGCGCCTTCAGTTTTCGACAATCCCCGGCATCCTTGTCCCGAAGGACCACAAAATGCACCTCAGGTTCATGCCATGCGCGAAGTTTCCGAGGAAAAGAGCGTTCCAAATCCTTTTTCCCTTCGTGGGGAATGACAAGCCAATCCACTTGCTCCGGCAAAACCCTTGGCAACAAATCATTCAGAAATGCCTCTTCAGAAGTGCCTTCGACAAAAAAGACAATCTTCTTCATCATGGATCAATCCCCTTAAAAAATCCCTGCTTCCACAGCGTCCCCGGGAGGTCACCCTCGGTCAGAAGATGTTTGAGAAGTTTGACGGATTCGGCGCGACGAACGGTTGTGACGCCCTCTCTTTTTTCAAGCCAGAAGATTTCGCCCAGTTCCATCGCGTTCAGCAAATCAGGAGAATGGGTGGAGACAAACACCTGTCCGTTCCGGGAGTATAGCCTGAACTCTTCGGCGAGTTCTCCGAGAAGCTTGGGATAGAGCTGGTTTTCCGGCTCTTCCACACATAGAAGCGGATGCGGTCCTGGGTCATGCAATAACAGAAGATAGGCAAACATTTTGATTGTCCCGTCCGAAACATGCTTGGCAATAAACGGATCCTTGAATGACTCATCCTGGAATTTCAGTATGATGCGCCCGTCTTCGGTTTCCGAGACTTCCACCCCTGACAATCCAGGGACGCGTCTTTTCATTTTGTCAAGAACCTGGTTGAAGATCCCACGATGATGTTCATACATATACCGGGCCACTAGTGGCAGGTTGTCCCCTCTCGAAGAAAGATGTTCGACAAATCCCGCTTCTCGGCCCGCACGGGCGTCACTGATATGAAAATCTGAAATATGCCAGTTTTCGATGAACTTGCGGAATTCACTCACAGGCTTGAACTTTTGAAACTGACCCAAGCCCTTGATTGCCAGAATGTCAGCCGAGTCCAGCTCCTGGTAGTCCCGCGTTGCCTCACCGACACCCTTGCCATTCGCTTTCTCATGGGTCACGGCATGCCCCTTGCCGGATTTGAAATCCAGAATGTGCCGGGATTCGCCATTTCGATGCGTCAGCGCTTCCTTTCGCACAATCGGAAAGCCGTCTTTGAGATCAATGGAAAGGGAATATCTCATGGCCTGCCCATGTTTTGCAGTGACAAGGTCGAGTTCCAGTTCAATGGGGCCGTCTGCCCCCCTTGTCACCACTTCTTTGAACCCGCCTCTTCGGGCAAGGGCATGTCGGACATTATGAACCAACGCATCCCGAAGGAATCCGAAGATGTCGAAAAGTGTGGACTTGCCGCTTCCATTTGCCCCGACGAAAACGGACATTCCAGGGATATCCGTTATCATCGCATCCTTGAATACCTTATAATTCCTGATGTGAAGGGATTCAATCCGCATATCTGACCTCCTTTCCCTACGGTCTTATTGCGCATTTGTGTCTTTAGTGCCTTTGTGTGAGTTCCATACATCAGGTTTGGTTCAGGTCTGAGATGGCATGGCGGAAACAATTTGCAAAATTGTTTTACATTGGTTTGTGTCTTTTGTGCCTGTGTGTGAGTTCCACACCCCAAGTTTGGTTCAGGTCTGAGATGGCATGGCGGAAACAATTTGCAAAATTGTTTTACATTGGAATATGCTCCCTCAGTTTGGGCATCAACTGCTTGGCAAACCCCTTCAGATGATTCAATGTCGCGGCCTCATCGTTGTTCACAATGGGTGCGATCAGTCTCACAAAGGATCCGTCTGTCCGGTGGCGAGTGATGGAATCGATCACGAGATAAATCTTCTGCATATACTCGGAGGAGATGAACCGGCCCCTTGATTGGAACCAGTAGAGCATCACCTGTTTCTGAGGCCCTTTCTGGACAAACAGTTTGATGGCCTTGATCTTGCCGGTGCCCGGGATTTCAAATTCTTCAAGGGATGTCCGGGCAATGTTCCACCCCGCACCTGGCATGCAGTTTTTCGGGGAATGAATCAGATCCCCCTCCTTCTGGCTCTGATAAAATCCGACATAGAGGTTGATCCATTGGCCTCCTGGATGGTGGAAATCGGCCAGGAAATAGTCATCAACCCCCACCACGTCCATGATGTCTTCAGTAAGATGCTTCTCTTTCCCCACCCATTCGCCGAACTGCTTCGGAAAAGTCCTGAACGGCTTGTTTGGATGGACATTCTCCATATCGCTCAGATAGTGGAGGAGCGCCCCAGTCAAAAGCATGATCAATGTTGCGGTGAGTGTGTGCTTGAAAGACATTCTTCAACCTCCATGTCTGAAATTTCGAGTTTCTGAGATTTCATTCGCTTCATGATGGAACCAGTTTCTGAAGTCTGAGCTCACGCCGAAGTCCGGGGGATTGATCCCCCCGGCGAGATGCCCGGCGGCTCTCTATCGGCTCAAATCAGCCCAACTCCTTGCCCGTGCGGAATTTGATGTCGCAGTTGATGATGGGTTGATTCATCCTTGTCATCAATCATCACTGAAACAACTTGATCGGCCGAAGCGGTGCCAGCATCACCTGCCACCGGATCCGGTTCTCCACATAATCATTTTCGCTCAAGGTGGAATCGAGGGAGCGATGGGAATAGTCCACGCGAATGGTGAACCACCTCGTCTCGAAGATGAGCGCCGCGCCGACTTCTTTGGTCTCATCGTTCCGGGTGATGTCCAGATCAACATATTTGTTCTTTTTGTATGCCCCGTTCAGCTCACCGGTCAGTTCCTTGTAAAAGAGGTATTTTGCGGTGAAACCCGCGTCATAATGGACCCCGAACCCGAGTTTCTCCGCGCCGAGATAGTCCTCATCATACCCGCTGGAGGTGTCGAACGTGACAGAACCGTATCTGCTGACATCCCAAGTCTTTCCCAGATTGGCATTGACAGAGAGAGCAGCCTCACTGTCATTCCTCTGCCTCTCGCGGAGGAGATAGCCGACACTCAGGGAAAGAGGCACACCTTCGGCAAGGGTGGTGTTGATCCCGATGGAGGGGACATGGAGGGTGTAATCCTCGCCGCTCCCCTTGAAATCCATGATGGTGTGGGAGTAGCGGATGACCCCCTCAATCTGCCTCGTGAACTTTTTGGTCAGACTCAGGCTTCCATTCCAGTTGTCAAAGTCGTCCGAAGGATCTGAAAAACTGCCGATGGTGTGGGAGATGTCTCCCTCGATGCTCAATTGATACGGTTCGTAAAGACAGGACAGCCCCATTGAGGGCCTTGTGCTTTCGTACCAGTGTTTGCGGCGGTCTGCCTTCCCCAAAAATTCGCCGGAGGAATGGGAAAGATTCGCGGTCATGCCGAATTCGTGGGGGACAAACCAGTAGCTGAAGCCTGCGGACGGGTTCAGACGCTCCTCCCAGTAGGCCCTTTCCGAGGGCGTGGCTGAAAACTCATCCCGCGTATAAATCAGCCCCCCTTCAAGGCCGAGTTTGTCCGGGACAGGCCAGTAGGTCACACTGACAGAGGGATTGTGCGTTCTTCGGTCTTCGACGGTCGGAGCCTCGTTTTCAAGTATCCCGTTGACATACTTGAAGCTGAACAGATCCGACTCACCGAACTGATGCGTCAGCGCGACCGTGACATCGTTGGTGTAATGATATTCCCGGGTCTTTCGGACGGTCTCCTTTTCCGCGACATGCTCCCTCTGTTGGGCAAGGGGTGAATCCTCATCCGCCCCATCCTCCTCAAGCCTTGTGACAGACTCCTCGGTCAGCAGGAACCTCTCCTGAAAGTCAAGCCGGGTGTGCTTGGTGAAGCCGATCCAGCCGGACAGCGTCCCGTCATGGCGCAGGGTGTTGAACTGGGGGAAAGAGTCATAGGAACTGTAGCCCAGATCATAAGAAAGAGTTGCCCCCCGGGTCTTTTCCAGTATCTGAGCGGTGAATCCCGGGGAGATGACGGTGATATGATCATATGCTGAATTCTCATTCGTCAGAAAAAGATTGTCGGAATACTCCGGAACAATTGAGATTCTGGGGATGAACATCACCTGACATGCCGCTGGGGCGGTGACTGGCCATAAGAGACTGATGGCGACGAGAACGCAGATTCTGAAATTGTGAGTCATTTTGCCCCATGGTCTTGCAGTAAGGGAACTCCCAAACATGCTGATCATGACGGATTTGGGGGAGCCCTTGAACTCGAACTTGAACTTATACTTGAACTTATACTTGAACGTGAACTTATACTTGAACTTCACGTTCAAGTTCGCGTTCATGTGCACGGGCACGGGATTTTCAAACCATCTGAAAATCATCAATATCAGGGTTTAAAAAAAACTACAAGAAAAAAGCAGGATGTTTGATTTTTTGCCAGCAAGTACCCGGTCATAAGTCATAAGTCGCGTGAAACGTGAGATTCCAAAGAGACAAGGGCATCCGCGGTTCAGCCATGTCGGAAACCACAAAAAGCGTTAGAACCAGGCACGTTCACGTTTAAGGCTCCGGAGTTTTCAAACACTTTCCAGTCTCATCGGATGTCTGACATGCGGAAACTTTCGGCGAGACGAATCTTGGCAAAAGAAATCAAACATCTTGACCTTTTCGCTTGCATTCGTCTTCAACACTTGATATGAGTGAAACCCAAATGGCCGAAACGGTTCCAAAAACCGGACAAGAAGATTGAAGGCAACATGGACGCCTTGGGCCAAAGTACCGACAACCCCTTTGAAAGTGTGGCAACAAGGAGGCAACCCATGAGAAAGAAAGCTGATCCCTTGAAATACCATGGAAGATTCAGAGGCAAATCCTTTGCGTTTTTTGGCGAATTCTCGTATTGGCCCACATTTCACATCAGAGGCGACCCTGCGGATCTGATCTCCGCTCTTGGTGGGATCCGGCATGACAAGGTCACGAAAGAGTTGGACCACCTTGTCATCGGTGACAAACGCGGCAGGGGACGGGCAAAATCCAAACGTGAAGCCGAAAAATTCAACAAAAAGGGGAGCAAGATCAAGGTACTTGATGAAAGGGGCTTTTTCCATCTTGTCCGGCCCGACATCAAGGGGCGTTCCTTTGCCTTTGTCGGCGGATTCAGCAAGGGGCCCGCAGGAATGGAGGAGGGCCCGGCAGGGACGCTGGCCCCCTTCCATGTGACCATTCTTGACCGTGTCGAACCTGACCTCGACTATCTTGTGATGGGTGACCGGAGAGGAAAGGGAAAAGCCGCCTTCCTCCGGGAAGCCCACGCGTTGAATGACCAAGGGATGGGGATTCGGATTGTGGTTGGGGAGGGTTGGGGAACGGGGCCCCGCCGTGCGGGCGCATGAGGCGATCCGCCCCGGCCGCCCTGATCCGCCGTCCCCGTGCGGGCGCATGAGGCCCTCCGAGCCTTGACCCCGACCCTTTGACCCTTGACCCTTATAATCAGCGAATTTGCAATTCGTTCAGGCACGATTTGAAAAATCGTGCCACTTTGGCGTATCAGGCATAAGAGCCACTTTTTGTCAATCGCTCAATGGCCGGGATCTCGCACATCTCCATGGCATGAAGGCCTGTGATCCCCTCCTCATCAAATTTCACTGTGCAGTCCCGAAATTCGAAATTCCCCTCTTCCCAGAAAACGATCTCCAGCAGAGCCTCCTGAATCTGTTGGCGGACCCCATCTTTCAGGGTGTTCGGATCGATGTATCTCATGAAGATGAGCACCTCGCCCAGTCGTTTGTCAGATTCTCTCGCCAAGTTCAAGGCCTCTTGCAGTCTTTCACGGGAAATCATGCCGTTGTTGTGAAGAATTTGTCCCAGCTTCATCAGCCCGACATTGTCACTTGCCGCGACAATGTTGCCATCTTTGAGGCAGATGACAATCCGTGTCTTTTTCCGCACCAATTGGAGCACACCGGTCTTCCTCCTTGACACCAGAATCCCCAGAATGCCTCCAATGTCCATCGCTTCAAGACTCCCTGTGAACGCCTTTGAAGAACTGTATTTGGGAAAATGGACCGAAAAACGGAACGGATTCCAGAAATGGTACCGGTCTCTTGCATTCCACGCTTTTTTGGCATTCCTTTCACTATACTCATCGGGGCCGG
>JAOZRQ010000001.1:29596-40246 GCA_029940115.1 Desulfobacterales bacterium | reverse complement strand
TGGGCCGGTTGCGCCGCACGAACAATGAGCGGAAAAACGGCTCTCCGAACATGTCTCCACGGTGATCAAAGTTCTGCCGCAAAACGGACAATGTTTCACATCCTCTGTTTCATATGACATTTTTCACATCTCCCAGTTCTCAAGAGTTGACATCTTCATTTATCATTTGCAAATATTCGGCAAGCCCCGTCCTCGCTCCCGCCCGTGGGTTCGGATTTGCCAATCCGAACCGAGCGTGGGGTGAAGTCGACGGGTTTTACCGAATACTTACTATTATTTTACACTTTCCCATGTCATTTCTTTCAGGTACAAAGACGAAAACTTCACTTCACAAAACAGCGAAAGGATCAATGGGCAAAAGAGCATGTTGCATGAGCATCCAGCAGAAACTTGGGAAGCGTCTGTGTCAGGAGTGGTTGGCCTTGATCATCGTTTGGACCAATCTCGTCCGGCCCGGATTGCCAAATCCAAGCCGCCCGCCGGATTTGGCAATCGTTCGACTGAGCTCACGCCGAAGTCCGGCGGGAGCAGGTGGCCGAAACGATGATCAATGCCGGAGTGGTTTATGTTTGGGTTGCTCCAGCACAACGGCGGACCGTTTGCCTGCTGCTGCCGGAAATCCTTGTCCTTGGAGTGGTTTATGTTTGGGTTGCTCCAGCACAACGGCGGACCGTTGCGTTTGTCGAACTGGTTTTTCTTGGGAGTATGACAGGAAAAGATTTTTGAGGCGAAGATGACGGGGGCATAAGTGTGAATTCAAGGGATTCGGAAAGGACGCATTGCCCTGAAAGAATACCTCGCAAGGGGAGACACTTGTGTCATTCATTCCCTTGAGGGGGGACAGCGCAATGAGAGCCTCGTTCCCCAGTCGTCCCTGCGGGACTGGACAAATTGTGCATACCGCGACCCGGCAATGCTTCGGCGTGAGCTCAGTAGCTCAGTCGAACGCTCAGTCAGTCGAATGCTCAGTCGAACGAATTGCCGGGCTGTTCTCACAAGTCCCTACGGGACAATTCCCCCAACTTGCAAATGCGCCCGTCAGAAGGTTGGAAAATACCATGTCTCAAAAGAGTGGCAACAAAATACAAAATAAGGGGCTCAACCACCTGAAAAACTGGCACGCCCGGCAGGATTCGAACCTGCGGCCTACGGATTCGAAGTCCGGCACTCTATCCAGCTGAGCTACGGGCGCGCGGTGAGAGAAGCATGGGGTGGATGAAGGGACTTGAACCCTCGACGACCGGATCCACAATCCGGGGCTCTACCAACTGAGCTACATCCACCATGTCAATAAGGAAACTCGGTTTCTGACACGGTGTCGCGTCACACAAACCTGCTCACCCGTCCTCAAAAACAAAACCGAGAGTCTTTGTCCCTTTCAGATAACTTCATGTTTACCAGATTGCATGACACATTTCAAGCATTTATTTCTGTTTTTCGAAAAAAAAATTCACAAACATTTTGGGACAAATATTTTTGACATGAACCTTTCCGAATTATAGGGCTTTTCAATGGATAAAATATACAAACACATTTGTCCATAAATTTTTGAAGGCATCCATTTTTTTTCTTGGCCAGTCAAAAAAGGCAAATTCAGACCTTCTTATAAGCCAAAATTGGGAAAGGGTGGTTGTTCAGTCACAACTCCCCAGATTGCACTGACAAATGCAAGGATGCCCCTCATTTGTCAGAATCGTTTGACAATGGTGCCATGCCAACATGCCATTTTTTTTGTTGACATTTTTGTTTTCTTTCATATTCTTATAAGAAAAGTCAGAGACGCTCGTGAAGTTTGGTTCGGATCCAAACCGCCTGTCGGATGTGACAGATCGTCCGGCACATTCCTGCCCGATGTCGCCAGGGAATGGGCCGAGACGAAGATCAACGCCTAGGAGCCAATGGAGTTTGTTCTGAAGATGAAACCGTCAAGAATTCAAAATGTCAAGAGGTCTGGACTTGGAGATTGGTGGCAGGTTCTGACGAAGGGGAGTCCCGGAACCTTGTCCGCCTGATATGATGGAATCAGACAGGCAATTTGAAAAGACCGCGGGCAGCCCGAAACGCCGCGGTCTTTTTTTGTCTTTTCAAAAGCTGTGTGGAGATTTGCACCAAATCATGGCCACGCGAAATGAACTCAAAAAACTGGCCAAGACACGACTGAAGCCCATCCTTTGGAAGGGATGTAAGGATGTAAGGATGAAAAGAGATTTTCTGACCCAAATAGTTGAACAGAAGATGGCGGCTGTCGCGGCCGCGGAGAGGCGTTTGCCTGAAAAGGAACTCATGCAGGACGCGCTGGCCATGTCCGGCAAACACCGTCCGTTTGCAACGCGGCTTGGACAGCCCGGAACAAACATCATTGCTGAGATCAAACGGGCCTCCCCCTCCAAAAGCCTCATCTGCCCGAACTTGGATCCGGCCGCCTATGCGTTGGCATATGAAAGGGGGGGCGCGGCCGCGTTGTCTGTGCTGACAGACACCCCTCATTTCCAAGGGAGCGTCGAGGATCTGAAAAAGGCGCGGGAAACGGTCGCCTTACCGGTGTTGCGAAAGGATTTTCTGATATCCTCATATCAGATTTGCGAATCGGCCATTGCGGGTGCCGACGCGATCCTCCTCATCGTGCGGATTCTCTCCCGGGAGCAGCTTCGGGATTATCTGAGGCTTTGTGGAGAACTGAATTTGGACGCGCTCGTTGAGGTCCATTCCAAAGAGGAGATCGCCTCGGCAACTTGGGCGGGGGCCAAGCTCGTGGGGATCAACAACCGGAATCTCCGGTCCTTTGAAACCAACATCCAGACTGCCATTGACATGGTGTCACATCTGGATCCCGGGCAGATCGCCGTGGCAGAGAGCGGCATCAAGGGGCGTGAGGATGTGGAGACGTTGCAACACGCCGGCATCCACAACTTCCTGATTGGGGAGAGCCTCGTCAGGGCATCGGACCCGCAGGCCTTTCTCAAATCCCTTGTCAATTGATCAGGAACGTGCCTGTGAACTCACACTTGAACTTGAACTTGAACTTGAGCTTGAACTTACACTTGAACTTATACTTGAGCTTGAACTTGAGCTTGAACTCATACTCATACTTGAACTTGAACTTATACTTGCCCACAAGTGAATCTTCACGTCAACATTCACGGGTGAAGGATGCCATTGGTCAATCAGGGAAACCCGGTTCCTCTTTCATGACCGCCACTCATGTCGGGAACAAAACCGGTTTCCTTGCTTCAAACCCGGTTTTTTTTGTCATTCCAGAGGCGCGACAAATGGTGACTATCAAGAAAAAAGGAAGAGGCAGACCCCAAATTAAGGTTTGCGGGTTGACAAGCATCGAGGAAGCCTTGGCATGTGCGCTTCTCGGGGCCAACGCCATCGGATGCGTCTTTTATCCCAAAAGTCCGAGGAACGTGACAGAACAACAGGCAAAAGACATCTCCACGGTTCTGTATCCAGATGTCAAGACGGTCGGCGTGTTTGTCAACGAGACGTTTTCAAACATCATGCAGAAGGTGGAACGTTGCCATTTGCAGGCAGTCCAATTGCACGGGCAAGAGCCCCCCCGACTCTTGAACCATCTTCGCAGTGAGAACTTGGTGGTGATCAAGGCCCTCTTTCTGAATGGGGATCCCTCTTTGAAAGACGCGCCAAATTACAACGCGTCCGCGTTCCTCGTGGAGTGCGGCAAAGGACCGCTTCCAGGCGGAAATGCCCTGTCTTGGAACTGGGGGGAGGCAAAGGGGTTTGGCAAAAAATACCCTTTCATCCTTGCCGGCGGCCTCGCGGCGGACAATGTGGCCAATGCGCTCGCCGCAAGCCTCCCAGACGCGGTGGATGTCAGTTCCGGTGTGGAGGCTGTGCCCGGGCGCAAGGACTTTCGCAAAATCAATTCATTCATGGACGCGGTGTTCCGTTGTCATCTCAAGAGAAAAATGAGGAGGATTTTTTGATGGGCAAATTCGAAGCCAAAAAGTATCCCGATGAAAAGGGGCATTTCGGCCCTTATGGGGGACGCTATGTCGCAGAAACCCTGATGCCGGCCCTGTTGGAACTGAAAGCCGCCTATCATGACATCGGGAAGGATCCCGGGTTTCAGCATGAATTCCATGAGCTGCTTCATCATTACGCGGGGCGTCCCACCCCCCTTTTTCATGCCAAAAGACTGACTGAGCATATTGGTGGGGCAGCAGTTTATCTGAAGCGGGAGGACTTGGCCCACACCGGCGCGCACAAGATCAACAACACCTTGGGCCAAGCCCTTCTGGCCCGATGGATGGGAAAAAGGAAGGTGATCGCGGAAACCGGCGCTGGCCAGCACGGGGTGGCCACCGCGACAGTGGCCGCGCTGTTCGGGATGGAATGCCGCATCTTCATGGGTGCCGAAGACATCCGCCGCCAGGCCGCAAATGTTCAGCGGATGAACCTGCTGGGCGCGGAGGTGGTTCCTGTGGAATCCGGCACAGGGACCCTCAAGGATGCCATGAATGAGGCCATGCGCCACTGGGTGGGCGCGGTTCGGGACACGTTCTATGTGATCGGCTCGGTTGCCGGCCCTCATCCTTATCCGGAGATGGTCCGTGATTTTCAGAAGGTGATTGGCGAGGAGACACGGGAGCAGATCCTGAAAGAGACCGGAAATCTCCCTGTCATGCTCATCGCGTGTGTGGGTGGCGGAAGCAACGCGATGGGCCTCTTTTATCCTTTCATAAATGATCCGGTGGAGATGATGGGGGTGGAAGCGGCCGGAAAGGGAATTGAGACCGGGAAACATGCCGCGACCATCGGGGCCGGCTCTCTCGGGGTGCTTCACGGATCCAAGTCCTATGTGCTTCAGGATGAAAATGGCCAGATACAGGAGGCCCATTCCATATCGGCCGGGCTCGATTATCCCGGTGTGGGGCCCGAACACTCCCTGTTGAAGGATTCAGGCAGGGCCAAGTATGTCTCCATAACGGACACTCAGGCATTGGAGGCGTTCCATATCCTGTGTGCGCGGGAAGGAATCATCCCCGCGCTGGAGAGTTCCCACGCAGTGGCCCAAGTGATGATTGAGGCACCCCGCATGTCACGAAATGATGTGATCGTGGTCAATCTTTCGGGGAGGGGGGACAAGGATCTGGGGATTGTGGCTTGAAAATTGCTGATTGCAACGGAGGCCCGTGAACATGAACGTGAACATGAACGTGAACGTGGACGTGAACATGAACGTGAACTTGGATGTGCGCGTAAATGAATATTGATGTTCAAGTCCAAGTCCAAGTTCAAGTTCAAGTTCAAGTTCACGGCCAGAGCGGCCTTCCCAAAAAGCGTCATAATCAGAACAATTGAAACCTTGTCCCCGACATCTTTGTATCGGGGATTGAAACTTGGGTGGTTTTATGAGTCGTATTGATGAAAGATTTGAAGTGTTGAGGGAAAAAGGGGAAAAGGCGCTGGTCGGCTTTGTGACGGCGGGGGATCCGAGCCTGTCCGATTCGTTGCAGATCATCACCGCGATGTGCGAGGCCGGGGTGGACATTCTGGAACTTGGGGTCCCCTTCTCCGATCCAACGGCTGACGGCCCTGTGATTCAGCGTTCATCTGCAAGGGCCCTTGCAAACGGTGTCAGCCTCAGGAAGGTTCTTGACATGACCCGGGATGTCAGGGAAAAGACCGAGGTCCCGATCATCCTCTTCAGCTATTACAATCCCATTCATGCGTATGGGAATGAGGCATTTCACCAAGATGCCGAGGCCGCGGGGGTGGATGGTCTGCTTGTGGTGGATATCCCGCCGGAAGAATCGGATGAGATGACCGACTGCTGGACCGAAAACGGACTGGCACTGATCCGTTTGGTCGCGCCCACAACCCCTGTTGAACGGATGAGGTGGATCGCGTCGTCCGGTTCCGGTTTTCTTTACTTGGTTTCCAAAACCGGCGTGACCGGGAGTGACGGACTTGACACCACCGAAATCAGAGGGCATGCGGAATCTCTTCGCGCGGTCACCCAACTGCCCATCTGCGTGGGATTCGGGATATCCACTCCCGAAGATGTGGCCGCGGTGGCCGCTGTCGCTGACGGGGTGGTGATCGGCAGCGCGTTTGAGCGGCTGATCGAGGATAATGTGGGTAATGCTGATCTGCTCTCCATCCTCGCTGAAAAAGTTCGGGCATGCAAAGAGGCGACAAAAAAAAGAAACTGAGTTTTGGCAAGGAAAACCGGCCCCCGATAAAAAACGTCGGGGGCAAGCTTTTTTCCCAAAAAGGCCGACTTCCCAACTGCAAGAAAAAGCCGGATTTCTCGCTTTTTCGTCTCTCTTGATCAAAAAAGATGGCGAGATGGAAAAAAATGGTTGACTCTGCAAAAGGCTCATGATATATGGTTTACAGAAGTTGGGCCGGCGTAGCTCAGCTGGTAGAGCAACTGATTCGTAATCAGTAGGTCGCGGGTTCAAGTCCCATCGCCGGCTCCACCAAAAAACACCATTCCTGAAGACCGCCCATGAGTGCCTTGGTGACGCTCTTCCCACTTTTTGTTTATGAGAGTTTTGAGAGTTTTGAGAGTTTATGAGTTTTGAGAGTTTTGAGAGTTTATGAGTTTGGAGAGTTTTATGAGCTTTGAGAGTTTGAACTCATCAAACTCATCAAACTCACAAACTCATCAAACTCACAAACTCATCAAACTCACAAACTCATCAGACTCACAAACTCATCAAACTCACAAACTCATCAAACTCATGAGTTGTGCGGTCATGCCAGTTCTTCTTCAAGCCATAAATACGTCCATTTCCCTGTTTTTTTGACGCCGACATCTTGACAACCATCATCCCCCCGCTCGGATTTATGGGTTCACATTTCAGTTTGAACCACTTCTCGGGCAAAATGAAAGATGCCATGGAGGAGTAAGCTGTAAGGCATCTTGGATGCTTACAGCTTAACGCTTACAGCTTACAGCTTACAGCTTAACGCTTACCACCCTATTTTGTTTGCCGTGGACAATCCCTCAGTTTGCAGTTCCGCCTTTGGGCGGTGCCACACCCGCCGAGAGGCGGGACTGCAAACTGGGATGAGGAGGGCGATATGGACTGTGCAGATGCCGTCAAACGCGCTATCGAATGTGTCCTTGCCAAACTGCATGATGGGTGCGTTGAAGACAGACTTGACGACACCGAATACATCAGAAATGTCAGGGCCGTTTTGGAGGGGACAGACATGTTTTTTCGGGACAATGCGGAAATTCTGGGCGATCCACAGGAAGTGAAAGCATCGCTCCATGAATTTTCCAAAACATTGTGGATGCACCATCTGGAAAAAATCCGCAAAAAGGAAACGGATATGAAGGATGAAGAGGCCGAAGACGACGGGTATTACGACTATTACTACAACTATGTCTACACGCATGGCGTCTATCCACGTTAACTCGACTGTGGGTGTGTCATGAGCCAAGGAGGCTTGCAAAAGTGAGAAAGCTTGTCCCTGATGTTTCCCCAACAAAGGATGCCTCTTCACAGCAAAAATCCTGCATGAAATTTGATGAGGAGGCTGAATGGCGTTGACCAAGGGTCATATTATCGCAAGGATGCATGAACTCGGTTTCAACAAGAAGAAATCGGTGGAGATTGTGGAAACTCTGCTTGAGATTCTCAAAGCCGAACTGGAGCAGGGGGATGACGTCCTGATCTCAGGATTCGGGAAATTCTGCGTAAAAGACAAGAAGAGACGGAGGGGGCGAAATCCTGCCACAGGGGACGATCTGATGCTGAGGAGAAGACGGGTGGTCACCTTCAAATGCTCTGGAAGATTAAGGGACAAAATCAATCATCCCAAGAAGTATTACCAGTAGCTCCAAAAGATTGCGCGAATCAGGCAACGGACCGGATTTTCATCTGCGGCCAAAAAAATTGCAAATCACAGGAAAATCATTCATGCGAGCAATTATCACAGGCGTCGGCCATTTTGTTCCTGACGAGAGACTGACGAATCAGGACTTGGAACAGATGGTTGACACAAATGACGAATGGATCACCACACGCACAGGGATAAGGGAGCGACGGATCCTGAAACAGGGCAAGGCAACCTCTCACATGGCTGTCCAAGCGGCAACGCGGGTGATGGAGCAGAAGGGGATGACAGCGGATGAACTGGACCTGATCATCGTGGCCACCTCGACTCCGAACACGCTGATCCCGAGCACGGCCGCGCGGGTTCAGGATGAGCTGAATGCGCGGGACTGTTGGGGATTTGATCTGAGCGGGGGATGCTCAGGTTTCATATTTGCCTTGGCCACCGGGTCCCAGTTTGTTGAAACCGGAAGGCACCAGAAAGTGATGGTCATCGGTGCGGACAAGATGAGCGCGATCATCGATTATGAGGACCGCAACACCTGTGTGATATTTGGAGATGGCGCGGGCGCGGTTCTGCTGGAGCCGTCAGAAGCCGAAGACGCGGGGATCGAAGATTTCATCCACCGCCTTGACGGGTCAGGGCACAAGCATCTGAACATGCCCGCAGGAGGCAGCGAGATGCCCGCGTCCCAGGAAACCCTTGACCGAAAGTTGCACTATGTCGTTCAGGAGGGCAAGACGGTGTTCAAACACGCGATCACAGAAATGACCGAAGTCTCCTCACGGATCATGGAGAGGAACAGCCTCAGCCCCAAAGACATCAGGCTCCTCATCCCCCATCAGGCCAATCTCAGAATCATTGACGCGGTGGCGAGAAGGCTGGGACTCGATCATGATCAAGTGGCCATCAACATTCAACACTACGGAAACACCACCGCGGCAACCATCCCGCTGGCCCTGTCCGAGGCTTTTCAGGAAAAGAGGGTGACACCAGGCGACTGGGTCCTGATGACAGCGTTCGGCGCAGGCTTTGCATGGGGAAGCGTTCTTCTCAAATGGACATTGGACTGAATGCGGGCATCCTCGCATATAAGACCTACGAGGTTTTTGAAACCTCGTAGGTCTTTGAAGCGAGGGCACGGACGGGGCGAGGGTACGGACGAGGGCACGGGCGGCACGGGCATGGGCGGGTATGGGGGGACTGAATGTCAATGTGGAGACTGCCTCACGGGCTGAAAATCAACATTTCCGTCAACTTGGCGATCCTGCTGGCAATGGCCATGCTCCTTCTTGACCTTGTGATGGTCATATCTGCCGAGAAGATTCTGATCAACGCTGAAATCAGAAGGGCCGACCTTCTCTTGTCCGCGATCGGGACACATCTCCCCATTCCGAATGAGGCGGGAAAAAAGATTTCAGGACCGGCATTTGAGGAGACCATGGAGCATCTGCTGCATGAATCAGGATTCTCCTGCGCGGTGGTTCTCGACAGAGATGCCCATCCGACATACTCGGGCGGAACGGGTTGTCTCATGCAGGAAAGGCTCGGAGGCTTGGCCCGCGAAAGCATGAATTCGGGAAGACGATCTTCCCGATCTTTCGGTGCCATATGGGGCGTATTCTGGAAGCAGAGGCAATTTCTGATCCTGTCCACGCCGTTTCGCCGGAATGGGGAGATTGTGGGTGCCGGAGGGATCCTTCTGCCCCTTGAGAAGACTTGTCTGATTTTGAGAAACACCCAGCACATCCTGCTCGTCTATATTTTCGTCAACACGATTGCCCTGACCTTTGTCGGCCTTCACCGGCTGTCAAAGACAACGGTCAGACCCTTGCACAGCCTGTTGAGGCGGGCTGAGGATTACCGGGAGGAGACCGATTTTTGTTTCTTGGGGGAAAAGGGGAACAATGAGTTCAGCGAGTTGTCAAAAGCTTTGAACCGCATGCTGAAACGGATTTCAGATGACAAGCGCGCACTTCGGCTGACCGTCCAGTCCCTCGAAAAGGCGAATGCGGAGATCAGACAGGCGCAACGTGACATCATCCGGGCCGAAAAACTGGCCTCCGCAGGCCGCCTGTCATCGGGCATCGCCCATGAGATCGGCAATCCCCTCGCGATTGTCATCGGCTATTTCGATCTGCTCAAGCGGAAAGACCTGTCTGTTGATGAAAAAGAGGCGTTTCTTGCCCGGGCGGAGAATGAGGTCAGCCGGATCAACCGCATCATCCGGCGCCTCCTTGACTTTTCAGGTCCCTCCGATGGGACCCTGAGGCGGGTCTCCGTGCATGGTTTGATTGAGGATTTGGCAACCATGCTGCAATATCAGCCACTGATGTCAGATATCCGCCTGTCCCTCTCTCTTTGCGCGGAAATGGACCGCGTGATGGCTGATCCGGACCAGTTGCGGCAGGTCTTTCTCAATCTGGCAATAAACGCCGCGGACGCGATTGCCTCTGTCGAAAACCAGCCTGACGGCCAGATTCTCATCTCCAGCGAGTTGTCCCTCCCTGAGGTGTCGGGGGATCATCCCCTGCTGAAGCTGACCTTTGCCGACAACGGTCCGGGGATGGCCGAGGAGGTTCTGGCAAACATGTTTGATCCGTTTTACACCACAAAGGAGCCCGGCAAGGGGACCGGTCTCGGCCTTTCAGTCTCCTTCATGATCATTGATGCGATTGATGGAAAAATCGAGGCCGCCAGTGATCTGGAGAAAGGCGCCACAATGACTATATTCCTGCCTGTGATCGGCAAGGGGTGAGCGGCATCCTTCGACAAGCTCAGGAACCGGGGTGAGGGGCATCCTTCGACAAGCTCAGGAACCGGGGTGAG
>JAOZRQ010000001.1:5777-29496 GCA_029940115.1 Desulfobacterales bacterium | reverse complement strand
CGGTTCCTGAGCTTGTCGGTTCCTGAGCTTGTCGGTTCCTGAGCTTGTCGGTTCCTGAGCTTGTCGGTTCCTGAGCTTGTCGAAGGACGCACAACAAGGACAATCAGACCATGGATAGCCAAAAACAACTGCTGATCATTGACGACGAGGAGAACATGCGTCACATGCTGACCGCGCTGCTCAAACGATTCGGTTATGACATAGATGCCGCGTCTGACGGATATGAGGGCTTGCAGAAGGTGAGGGAGACTTCATATGATTTCATCCTGTGCGACCTCAAAATGCCCGGCATGGGGGGGATGGCGTTTTTGGAGGCCGCAAAAGACCATTTGGGGGCAACCACTGTGATTGTGATGTCCGCCTACGGCTCCATGGACACCGCGCTGGAGGCCATGAAGCTGGGGGCTTATGACTACATCTCAAAACCGTTCAAGTCCGACGAGGTCCATCTTGCCCTGAAAAAGGCGGAGGAGCGGGAGCGTCTGAAAAAAGAGAATCGCCAGTTGAAGGATCGGATTCAGAAGATTGAGGAGAAATGCAAGTTCGGGAACATGGTGGCCAAAAGCAAGGCCATGAAATCGGTCTTCACTCTGGCGGAAAAGGTGGCGAAATACCGCACCACCGTGTTGATCACAGGGGAAAGCGGAACGGGCAAGGAACTGGTGGCAAGGGGGATCCATTTTGCGGGGAACCGGGCGAACATGCCGCTGGTTCCGGTGAACTGTGGCGGGATCCCCGACACGCTGCTTGAAAGCGAGTTTTTCGGGTACAAAAGAGGCGCGTTCACAGGTGCGGACAGGAACAAAAAGGGGCTTTTCGAGGAGGCCAGCCGCGGGACCATCTTTCTTGACGAGGTGGGTGAGCTGCCCTTGCCGCTTCAGATAAAATTTCTCCGGGTGCTCCAAGAGAATGAGGTCCGGCCAGTGGGCGATTCGAAGATGAAAAAAATCGATGTCCGGGTGATCGCCGCGACCGCCAAGAATCTGGAGGAGGAGGTGAGAAAGGGGCTGTTTCGCCAAGATCTCTTTTACCGGCTCAATGTGCTTCCCATCCGCCTGCCGCCGCTCAGGGAGCGAGCTGAGGACATCCCCCTGCTGGCCCGGCATTTTCTCGCCAAATTCAACAAATTGCTCGGAAAAAGGATCACAGACATCGCGCCAGACGGCATGTCTCTCCTGCTGAGTCACGGGTGGCCCGGGAATGTCAGGGAACTGGAAAACATCATTGAACGGGCGATGGTGCTGGCTGAGGAGCCAGTTCTCACAGAAAGGAATTTTCCCTCTGATCTCGGGGCGATGGGGGGAGAAGATGAGGAGTCAGAAAAATTGATTGAGGGATATTCCCTGAAAGCGGCTCAACGGATCATAGAGAAGCGTCTGATCACCAAGGCCCTTGTCACGACTGGCGGAAACCGGACCAAAGCCACCCAGCTCCTGAAAATCAGCCACCCGTCGCTTTTGAGCAAGATCAAGGCATATGACATTTCGATTTAGAAACCGTGAAGGGTGAAACGTGAGGGGTGAATCCACGCCTCACGTTTCATGCCTCACGCCTCACGCCTCACGCCTCACTATTGATGCGGGATCCCACATCCTCCCCGCAGACCACCTTCCCGATGTTCCCCTTCTCATTCAGGCTGAAAACCACCAGCGGCAGGTTGTTGTCCATGGCGAGGGAGATGGCGGTCATGTCCATGACCCGGAGCTGTCTTTTCAATGCCTCCATGTAAGTGACTTGCTTCACAAATTCGGCGTTCTCATTCTTTTCAGGATCCGAATCATACAGACCATCCACCTTGGTGGCCTTCAAGAGGATCTCCGCCTGAATCTCCTGGGCCCTCAGCACCGCCGCGGTGTCGGTGGTGAAATACGGGTTGCCGGTCCCGGCTGCCAGAATGATCACCCGGCCCCTTTCAAGATGCCGCACCGCTCGGCGAAGGATGTAAGGCTCGGCCACCTCATGCATGGAGATGGCGGTCATCACCCGGGTGCATACCCCCTTCTTCTCCAGCGCGTCCTGAAGTGCGAGGCTGTTGATCACGGTGGCCAGCATCCCCATATGGTCTGCGGAGGACCGGTCCATGCCGTGGGAACTCGCGGCCATCCCCCTGAAGATGTTGCCTCCGCCCACCACAACCGCGGTCTCAACCCCGAGTGTGGCCACAGAGCGGACCTCTTCTGCCACATACCGGATCATTTGCGGACTGATGCCAAACCGCTCATCCCCCATCAATGCCTCGCCACTCAATTTCAACAGAATTCTCTTGAACTGCGGAACTGCCACAATCGTCTGCTCCTCTGTAAAAGTTTGTCGTTCCGCCTCTCGGCGGTGCGGCACCCAAAGGCGGAACTGAAAAGTGTGAACCCGTGAATGCCGAACCAAGTTTTTGAAAAAACTCAGTTTCCTTGAATCAAAAAAACCGGGTTTTCAAAAAACCCGGTCTTGATTGATCCATCAACTGCCTTCTCCCAGCTGAAAACGGGAAAACCGTCTGATCGTGATGTTCTCGCCCGTCTTTCCGATCATCTCGGTCAGGTAGTCCTTGATGGTCTTGTCCGGCTCCTTCACATAGGCCTGGTCCATCAGGCAGCTCTCCTTGAAAAACTTGGAGAGCTTCCCCTCCGCGATCTTGTCCACAATCTTCTCAGGCTTTCCCGTCTCAAGGGCCTGGGCGCGATAGATCTCCCGCTCCTTCTCAACCACCTCTTGGGGAATCTCCTCAGGCACGATGCCCAAGGGACCGGTCGCGGCGATGTGCATGGCGATGTTTCTTGCAAATGCCTTGAAATCATCGGTCTTTGCCACAAAATCGGTCTCACAGTTGACCTCAACCATCACCCCGAGCTTGCCGCCCCCATGGATGTAGGATTCCACAACCCCCTGATTCATCTCCCGTCCTGCTCGCTTCTGCGCGGTGGCCAGCCCCTTCTTTCTCAGAAAGTCGACAGCCTTGTCCATGTCGCGGCCGCACTCGGCAAGCGCGTTCTTGCAATCCATCATGCCAGCCCCGGTCTTTTCCCGAAGCTGCTTAACCATTGTTGCGCTGACTGTCGCCATCGGACCCTCCTTCAGACACCTGAGTGGTCTCTTTCTTCTGATTGGTTGTCACTTCGGGACCTTGGCTTTCAACCGCGTCCGGACGTTCGGACGCGGACCGCTTGATGACCTCCACCACAGGGCCATCGGATCCTTCTGAGACGACCTTCCTCTCACCTGGCCTCAAATCGGCTGACGTTGCGCTGATGCCTGCCCCTCGGTCATCCACATCCTTGTCCGCGTCGGCCTGACGCTTCTCCTCCAGACGCCGGCGTCCCTCAATGCACGCGTCGGCTATCTTGGAGGTGAGCAGGCGGATGGCGCGGATGGCGTCATCATTGCCAGGAATGACATGATCGATCTCATCTGGATTGCAGTTGGTGTCCACAATCGCCACTATCGGAATGTCGAGCCGCCTCCCCTCACGGACCGCGATGGCCTCGTTTTTCGGGTCAACGACGAATATCGCGCCGGGCAGTTGGGTCATGGTCCGGATGCCGCCGAGGTTGCTGTCGAGTTTCATCTGCTCCTTCCCAAGCCTCAGTCTCTCTTTTTTGGGAAAGAGGCCAATCGTGCCATCCTCCTCGATGTCTCTCAGATAGTTCAGGCGGTCAATGCTCAACTTGATGGTCTGGAAGTTGGTCAGCATCCCGCCGAGCCAGCGGTTGTGAACGTAATACATCTCACACCGGTTCGCCTCCTCAAATATCGAATCGCGGGACTGTTTCTTGGTTCCCACAAAGAGGACGGATTTGCCGTTTGCGACGGTATCCACGACAAAGTCATAGGTGGACTTGAACATGCGGACCGTCTTCTGCAGATCAATGATGTATATCCCGTTCCTTGCCCCAAAGATGTACGGCTTCATCTTGGGGTTCCATCGCTTGGTCTGGTGTCCGAAATGCACGCCAGCTTCCAAGAGTTCCTTCATGGTGACATAAGCCATTCACTCTCTCCTCAGATTCGGTTTTTCCACCGCCCCTCTCCACCCTGGTCTCGACTCTGACGAAAAGCACCGGAAATCAGGTCCAGAGGCGTGTGAATTGGTAAACAGTCTTTATGTAACATCATGAAATGAAAAATGCAACAAAAAACCCGGCTTTTTTCCGAACGGGCCGATTCTTCAACCGCGAGGAAAAGCCGGGTTTCTTTTCCACAACGCATGTCACTTATCTCCTCAAACTTAATCTCAAAGCAGTCTGCTGAACCTTTGTCATTATTTTTGGAAAAGGGATTTTTAAAAAATTTTAGCGGAATTTTGTGATCAATCAAGTTGGATCTGCACGATATCCGATCTCTTCTGGCTTCACCTCTCAATATCTCATACATTCTTTCGGTTTCTTTTGTCCCGACATAATGTTTTGTCCTGTCTTTGTTGTAGCAGATCATTCCACAAAATTTCGTTTTTGAATTGTTGAATTTTTCCCAGTCAACATTTATGCCAACATGTCCACATTCTCCAAGTCTCAAAGGAATCCCCATACATAAGAGATAATAAAATCTGCTGATGGAATCTTCGATTTTCTTTTTTAGCTCCCACAAGGTGGATTTATCCTCCTTTTCTTTGATCATGGTTTTCATCTCAATCAGGCAAACATTCAAAACGCTATCTTCAAGAATTGCCAATGCAATCTCAAACGTGCTTGTCCCGTCAAGCTTTGACAATCCTGTTATCGTTTTTTCAAAATTGATCCGCCAGATCATTTGTTCATCTTCATAAGGAATGTCTCTGATTATGATTTTTTTTAACTGATCCCCTCCTTCCACATTTCTTTCCTCTATTTCAACGATATCGTCACTGACCACTGAGATGAAATCCTCGTCATATAGCAATGCGTCAAGTTCCTTGCAAACATTCATGTTTTTGAGGTTTTTCATTCTGATATGTCCTGATCATAAATCTCATCTGTCAATATCTCAGCAATGTTCTGAACCCTTATCTCTTCCCGCCTGAAATCCCTGAACAATATCCCATATTCACTCCCTTCATAGGCATGAATGCGCTCTCCATCAAAGAAATAGACGCCAATATCTTCAGGGTCCAGATCGGTGTCTGGAGATATGTCCAAATCTTCCGCCTTGATTAGCCGTTTGATATCCACTCCCCTTTCTTTGAGAACGCCCAAGTAAAAATGGTTGTTCATCGCTTGAGCCAACAGGATGCTGTGCGTCGTGACCAACACCCTGTTCTCTCTCTGATTGGCAAATTTTGCCAGCAGATCAAGCAGTTTTGTCTGATTCTTGGGATGCAGATTCTCCTCTGGTTCATCAATGATCAAAAAATTGGAATCCTCTTCAGCCCAGTGCTTGAAGAAGAGATAGAGGGATGTCAACTGATTTACGGATGATGAGGACAAATACATTTCCAAGATTCTGTTGCCGTTCAATTTCAAATGAAACTCACCTGGTGCCACCCCATCCCTTTTTTTGAACAGGATCTTGCCGCCAATGATATCTTCAAGTTCCTCACAGATATCCTCGTAATGGTTCGACAGGTCATCAGTTCTTTCATCATTCAGATCGTATATCTTATTCATCAGGACATCCATCGGTTTTGTATATCGACTTTTGTAGCGGTGAACGGTTTCCAAGTCCAAAGTTCTTTTGGAACTCAGGGCCTTAAACATCTCTTCTCTTCGATCTTTCTCATATCTGAAAATATATTCATAAAAAATCGGATAAAAGAGTCGGCTTGCAGGCAGGTAAAAAGGTTTTTCTTCAGGGAACATGCATTGCAAAAGAATTCTTGAGACAGCACCTTCGGCCTCTCTTTCTTCCTTGAAATGTTCATAAATTCTGGCTTTTGGAACATAATCAAAAAAAACCTTGTCCAATTCATTTTTCTTCATCTTAATAGTCAGAGACCCCTCTTCCTTAACAGCCTCAAATATCTCAAACTCCTTTTTGTTCGGCTCTCCGTTTTCATCCATCACAACGCCGACCATTGATTTCTTGGCAATTCGCTTCTCTCTTATTTGCTCCAAATCATTGTCCCATACAAATTCCAACGTGCAGTTCTCTGTCAAAAAGTGGTCTCTTTCAAGATTGAAATTTTCTGGAATGGTCTCATTTACAATAAAATCTGAGTAACCCTTCAATATATCATGGATTGATTCGTTGGTAATGGTATGGCAATTGTCAGAATCTGCCTTCACATATGGAGTTCCCCTTTTTTCCAAGGTGTCGAGAAATTTGCCTCTCGTCGCGGGATGAAATATGCCCCACAAGAGTTGGGCGACATACGTCTTGCCACTATTGTTATGCCCCACAAACAAATAGAATTTTTTTGACAAATCTATTCTTCCCTCACGGATCGGGCCGAAATTTTTGATTAACAGATGCATTGTTGAATCCTTTGCAAATTGTTCGTTGTCTGTGGTGCATATGCCAAAAGATTGTCCGGAGTGCAAAGCTTGCTTTTCGTGTCCGGGCAGAAACAAAAGATTGTCCGGAGTGCAAAGCTTGCTTTTCGTGTCCGGGCAGAAACATTTGTGGCATGGGCTTCTCGCACAAAGCAAGCTTTGCCCTCTGGACGGTCAACGGCGAAGCGTGGGAAGAAAACTTGTGGCAGTTTGCCTTCATCCTTCCCCTTCATCCTTCATCCTTTTTTTCTCATATGCACCACCCGATCATATCCGCTGTAATCCTTTATGAAGCGGACATTCTCATCATATCCGCCGCAAGCGTTGATGAGCTTTCGGATATCCGCTTTCTGGTCATGCCCGATTTCCAGGAGCAATGTTCCACCCACAGTGAGATGGGCATGCGCGTCCCAAATGATGATCCGATACGCGTCAAGCCCGTCCTTGCCGCCATCGAGTGCCATGGACGGCTCATAATTTCGGATTTCCGGCTGGAGCCGGGCCAAGACTCCGGATCGGATGTAAGGCGGATTCGACAGGATCATGTCAAAAGGGGGGAAGCCCCTTCCCAAAGGCCTGAACCAATCCCCGCAGAAAAGACGGACCGCACCCTCAAGATCGCAAAGAGCGGCATTGTGCCGAGCCACCTTCAAAGCCCGTGGGGAACGGTCGGAGGCAAGGAAGAGATGACCGGGCCGCTCAGAAGCCAAAGCGAGAAGTATCGCGCCGGATCCCGTGCCGAGATCCAGAATGCGCTGGGGCCGACAATTGGAGGGGAGCCGCGGCAGAATCGACAGAGCGGCCTCCACGAGATGCTCGGTCTCGGGTCTCGGGATCAGCACATCCGCAGTCACCGCAAGGTCCAAGGACCAGAAACCCTTGAACCCCACAATATGGGCCACCGGTTCCCTGCGGGCCCGGCGCAGGATCAAAGCCTTGAAGGACTGAAGATCATGAGGGCACAGGGGCATGTCAAGCCGGGAACACACCTCTGCCCGCGTCAGACCCAACGCGTGGGCCAGCAGCATCTCGGCGTCCAGCCTCGGACTCTCCAAGAGGAGGGATTCGAAATGGGAGGTGGTCCAGCAGAGGACGCCATGGATGGTCCATTGCGGATGCGCCGTGTTCACCGGACTATGCATTCTCCAGCGCCTCGGCCTGGTAAAAGGTGGTCAGTTCATCAATGATCGGGTCCACATCCCCGCCAAACAAGATGCTATCGAGCTTGTAAAGCGTCAGGCCGATCCGGTGGTCCGTGACCCTGCCTTGGGGGAAATTGTAGGTCCGGATTCTTCCGCTTCTGTCCCCGGAACCCACCTGGCTCTTCCGCTCTTCGGACCGCCTTTCATTCTGCTCAAAGACCATCCTGTCCAACAGACGGGCTCGCAGGACCTTCATGGCCTTGGCCTTGTTCTTCCACTGGGACTTCTCATCCTGGCAGGTGACCACGAGGCCTGTGGGAAGGTGGGTGATGCGCACTGCGGAATCGGTGGTGTTGACAGACTGCCCCCCCGGTCCGGTGGAGCGAAACACATCCACCTTGAGATCACCCGGATCAACAAGGACCTCGACATCCTCAGCCTCGGGCAGGACGGCCACTGTCACCGCGGAGGTGTGGATCCGGCCCTGAGACTCGGTGGAGGGAACCCGTTGCACCCTGTGGGTGCCGCTCTCATATTTGAGACGGCTGTAGGCCCCCTTGCCGCAGAGCATGGCGATGACCTCTTTCAGCCCACCGACGCCGGTGGGATGCTGGGACAGGATCTCCATGTTCCACGCCCTGATCTCCGCGTACCTGCAGTACATCCTGAAGAGATCGCAAGCAAAAAGCCCGGCCTCCTCCCCGCCTGAGCCGGCACGGATTTCAATCAGGACGTTCTTGTCGTCATTCGGATCCTTGGGCATCAGAAGCCTTTTCAACTCCGCCTCAAGCGCAACCCTCTCATTATCGAGAGAGCTGACCTCATCCCGGGCCAGTTCCCTGATTTCCGGATCCCCGTCTCGCAGCAGCACCAAGGAGTCATCCCGTTCTTTCCCAGCCTGCTTGTATCTCTTGAACACGGTGACGATCTTCGCGAGCTCGGCATGTTCCCGGGCATATTTCTGATACGCGTCCCGATCCCTGACGACTTCGGGATGACCCAAAAGCGTCTCAACCACTGAAAAGCGTTTTTCAACCCCATCCAATCTCTCAAGCATGAGTACTGTTCTCCGCCTCAAAAAATGCCTCAGGAAACCAAGGTGTCAAAACTTGGTTTCGGCCCACATATATAAAGGATGAGTGATCACGTCCCACGCGTCACGCCTCACGTCCCACGCGTCACGCCTCACGCCTCACGCGTCACGCCTCACGCCTCACAGATCAGACTAGCTCGCAGCCTTTTTCTGCTGTTCATGGAATTTTTCATACTTTTTCCGGAAACGTTCGATCCGGCCTGCGCTGTCCACAAGCTTCTGCTTGCCGGTGAAGAAGGGATGGCATTTCGAACAGATCTCAACACGGATGTCCTTTTTGGTCGAACCGACATCAAGGACATTCCCACAAGCACAGGTGACGGTTGTATCCGCATAAACCGGATGGATGCCAGATTTCATGGTATTTCAACTCCTTGTCGTTTTTTTTCAAGCGTTCATCGCTCTCAGAAACTCTTTGTTGTCTTTGGTGCCGCTCATCTTTTCCAGGAGAAATTCCAGGCTGTCCACAGGATTCAGCGAGGAGAGCAGCTTCCTCAGAATCCAAGTGCGGTTCAGCGCATCCGCGTCCAAGAGGAGCTCCTCCTTCCGGGTGCCCGACTTCTTGATGTCAATTGCGGGAAAGAGGCGTTTGTCAGAAAGCCTTCGGTCCAACTGGAGATCCATGTTGCCGGTGCCCTTGAACTCCTCGAAGATCACCTCATCCATGCGGCTTCCGGTGTCAATCAGCGCGGTGGCGATGATGGTGAGGCTTCCCCCCTCCTCAATGTTTCGGGCCGCGCCAAAGAAGCGCTTGGGACGCTGCAGCGCGTTCGAATCCACGCCCCCGGTCAGGATCTTTCCACTCGGAGGGACCACGGAATTGTAGGCGCGAGCCAAGCGGGTGATGCTGTCGAGAAGAATGATGACATCCCTCTTGTGTTCAACCAGGCGCTTGGCCTTGTCAATCACCATCTCCGCGACTTGGACATGACGCTCCGCGGGTTCATCAAAGGTGGAGCTGATGACCTCGCCATGGACGGACCGCTCCATGTCCGTGACCTCCTCAGGCCGCTCGTCTATCAAAAGCACAAAGAGCATCATGTCCTTGTGGTTGGTGGTGATGCTGTTGGCGATGAATTGCAGGAGCATGGTCTTGCCCGAGCGGGGCGGGGAGACGATCAGCCCCCGCTGACCGAAGCCGATGGGCGTCAGCAGATCCATGATCCGCATGGAACAGTTCTCAGGATCGGTTTCAAGATTCATCTTTTTGTCAGGATAAAGCGGGGTCAGGTTGTCAAAGAGGATCTTCTCCCGGGCGACTTCCGGGTACTCATAGTTGATCGCCTCGACTTTCAGGAGGGCAAAGTATCTTTCCGACTCCTTGGGTTGACGGATCTGGCCAGAGACCGTGTCGCCAGTCCTCAGATTGAACCGCCGGATCTGGGAGGGGGACACATAGATGTCATCCGGACCCGGGAGATAATTGGCGTTCGGCGCTCTCAGGAAACCGAAACCGTCCGGCAGTATTTCGAGAGTCCCCTCCCCGAAGATCAGGCCGTTCTTCTCGGTGTGCGCCTGGAGCAGGGAAAAGATGAGATCCTGTTTCTTCAACCCGGAGGCCCCCTCAATGTTGAATTCCTTGGCCATCTGGGTCAGATCGTTGATTTTTTTGGCTTTGAGTTCTACGATGTTCATACGCTTCCGGCGCAGGAAACCTCTGACACGCGGCATGCTCAAGGGATGCGCCACTCCTTTCTGTAAGATTGTTTGAAATGAACAACGGTGAGGGACCGTCATGACCGAAAAGTTTGTGGTTCCGCCTCTCGGCGGTCTGAGCCGAGACAAATCCTCTGCCATGAGAGTTCTCAGGATTTCAGAACTTCGGGGATGTCCGGGTGCATTTGAGATCAGCGGACATGAAACATGGCAATCTTTTTGGAGTGCAGCGTTCACTCTGTGTCCGGACGCAGATTTTCAAGATATTCAGGGTGAGAATCCGCAGTCTCTCCGGATCACAGTCTTTTGGATCTGCTGAAAATGGGCACTTTTGATTTGAGTCAGAAGAACCTGACAAGGAATGGCGATCAAGCAGCATTCACAATGAACGAGGTCCAATGTCAGCAGCTCCAATGGGGCAGGGAAACCCGCTTTCTGACACAGAGCCGCGTCACCGAAAGCCGATCCCCTGAAGCTCGTCCCCGACGTCCCCCGATCAAAGACGTCGGGAGTCGGGGAGCGAAACAAATTGAGATCCACTGATTATGAGATAGTTGTTCAATCCATGCTTCCCAAGGTGTTTTCTTCAGAAGGCGGGCTTGACACCTCAGACATCAACAAGCAAAACAAGGCATCCCTCATTGAAGGCAAAAAATGGTCTGCACTTTTTCTGACTTGTAAAACGACCTTGCAAGTCGTTTGGAGCGATTTGCAAAATCGTTCTGCAGCAAAGTGTGAACTGACAAATGCAAGGATGCCCAAAATGGTATATGACATGTTTTTGCATGTCAAGGAGATTCATTCTTTTTTGGGATTTCCCTCAAAAAAATCCGGAACCTCGTCCCAAAAAACCGGTTTCGCTCCCGACATGCGCCGCAGTCCGGATTCAGAAACCGGGTTGCCCTTCTCAAGGAAACCCGGTTCCTGACATGCCGCGGTTCGGTTTCAGTGGGGCATCAGACATCCCCAAGCCCGGGTTGTCACAAGTGGTCCAAGCCTGCGAGGATTTGGTCACGGATTTCATCCACATTGCCGACCCCTTTGATCCGGACATATGTGGGAGCGCCCGCGCCACCTGAGCTTTCCCACTTCTTGTAGTAATCGATCAGCGGTTCGGTCTGATCATGGTAAACCTCCAGACGCTTGCGAACGGTCTCCTCCCTGTCATCATCACGCTGGACCAGGGGCTCTCCTGTGACATCATCCCTTCCCTCCACTTTGGGGGGGTTGAAGATGATGTGATAGGTTCGTCCGCTGGTCAGATGGGCCCGCCGGCCGCTCATTCGCCTGATGATCTCCTCATCCGGGACATCAATGTCCACCACCGCATCGATGGGGACGCCCGCCTCCCTCATGGCATCCGCTTGGGGAATGGTTCGGGGAAAGCCGTCAAACAGAAACCCTTTTTCACAATCCGGTTCCTTGATACGCTCTTTCACAAGGCCGATGATCACCTCATCGGGCACAAGCCCGCCCGAGTCCATGAACGCCTTGGCTTTCCTGCCCAGATCAGTGCCTGCCTTGACAGCGGCTCGGAGCATGTCTCCTGTGGAAATCTGGGGTATCTGGTGTTTTTCCTTGATGAGGTTGGCCTGGGTTCCCTTGCCTGCCCCGGGGCCGCCCAACAGTATGAGACGCATGGTTCCTCCTTTATGACATGTCACGTTGAGAATCTGTGACCAAACAATTTCCCCGTCTTCGGCAAGCTCAGACTTCGGCCGTCGAACGATTTGCCAATCCCCGACAAGGGGCTTGTCCCCGACGTTCCCGACAAAAAGCGTCGGGAACAGATTCCCGATCAAAAACGTCTTTCATCGGGGATGCCGGGGACGGGCATATAAACCGGATCGCCCAGTCCCCTAAGGCTTTCCCCCGACATCCTCCCCGATGAAAGCTTGCCCCGACGTTCCCGACAAAAAGCGTCGGGGACAAGCTTGCTCCCGACATCTTCAATCGGGGGATGTCGGGCAAACCTCAATCGGGGGATGTCGCGGGGCAAGCTTCAATCGGGGGACGTCGGGAGCAAGCTTTGATCGGGGACAGTCCGAACCGAACGGGAAGGGAGAGATTGTTCCCAAAAAAACTTGGATTCTCTCTCAAACAAACCAAAAAATAATCACAATGGGGTTGCATGTCAAGAGCATTCAGGATGTCTTTTGCCTTTTTTTGTCTGAGGGGCCTTTTTGGGGTGAGATTCATGACCCCGGCAGATCGAAAATTTCTGTCATGGGCTGGCGGATTCCGGGTCAAACCTGAAAAATCATGAAGTGACATTCCGAATTTGACAGTGTTGTCTCGAATTTCGGTCATTCAGGTTTGTTTCGGATTTTCGGATTTCGGATTTCGGATTTTCGAATTTCAGGTTGTGGCAGAAAAAATTGCACGTCCCATGATTTTTTCCCTTGCAAACAAACAAATTTTCCGATATGAACATGGACTTGTCATCAAATGATGAAAAATAACCGTCTGCAACAACAGATGGAAAGAAAGGGGCGAAGAAGTTTGAAGGCTATTCAGGTTAAGGTGCTAGACAATGATCTTGAGAAGGCGATGCGGATTCTGAAGAAGAAGATTCAGAACGACGGCCTTTTCAAGCGGTTGAAGCTGAAAAAGAGCTATGAGAAACCGAGTGAACACAGACGCCGCAAGCAGCGTGAGGCTTTGAGACGTCAGAGAATATCCGCTGCGAGAAACAAATACAGAAGATGACCGGAACCCGCGAGACATTTTCATTCGGCAAGATTGACATGATCATCGTTCCAGCGGGTTGATGTGAAAATGACGCTGAAAAATTCTTGCGACGCATGCCTTGAGACCCTTTACGGTCTCAGAAGATTCGGGATCATACTGGGCCTTTCAACAATCCGAAAAATTCTTGAAGGCCTGGGAAATCCCCAGAACCGGTTTGAGAGCATCCATGTGGCTGGAACAAACGGGAAGGGCTCTGTCGCGTCCGCGCTCTCTTCGATCCTGAATGCGGCCGGATACAAGACCGGACTCTACACTTCCCCGCATCTCGTGAGGTTCAACGAGCGGTGTTGCATAGGCGGCCGTCAAATTTCTGACAAGGCGGTGGTTGAGTCCTGCGAGGCGATCAGAAGAGTTCATCACGGAGACCGTGAACCGACCTTTTTCGAATTTGCAACCGCGATGGCTTTTCATGAGTTCGCGAGACAACAGGTTGACTGGGCCGTTGTCGAGACAGGCATGGGTGGCCGGCTGGATGCCACCAACATCATCCGGCCAGCGGTTTCCATCATATCCAACATATCTCTTGAACATCAGATGCATCTTGGAAACAACCTTGCCCAGATCGCCTCGGAAAAGGGAGGGATCATAAAGAAGAACGTCCCTGTCGTCACCGGAGCCAAACAGAAAAGTGTGATTTCAGTGCTCAGGGAGATTGCCCGCAAAAGATCGGCGCGGTTTTATCGTTTTGGGGAGCATTTTCGGATAAGAAGGGACGGGGATGGCGCGTTCACCTATTTTGGGATCGATCACACTTGGCGTGACCTGCACTCCGGACTGAAGGGCACCCACCAGATGGAGAATGCGGCCCTTGCACTCGCGGCTTGTGAGGTCTTGAGGAGAGACGGGACTCGCGTTCCCCTGAGGCACATCAGAGACGGCCTCGCACAAAACCGCTGGCCCGGGAGGCTTGAATTTGTGTCTGAATCGCCTCTTGTGCTTCTCGACGGCGCACACAATCTGACAGCGGCCCGAATTCTGGCAAGATTTTTGTCGGAGGAGCTGTCCGACCGAAAGATCACACTCGTGGTGGGCATTCTGGATGACAAACCCCACAAGGATATGCTCGGGTGTCTGCTCCCGCTCTGTGACAAGGCAATCATCACTTCCCCCAGAATTGGCCGCGCATTGCCACCGGAAGAGTTGTATGCCACGGCAAAGGATGGCATCGAGGACATAAAGATCATTCCTGACGTGAGGCTGGCTGTGAGACATGCCATCAGGACCGCCTCACCTCATGAAGACGCGGTTTGTGTCGCAGGCTCCCTCTATGTGGTGGGGGAGGCAAAAGAGGCGCTCGACGGTCACTTCTGACACAAAGAGAGTGAAACCAAGCTTTTTCGAAAGAGTGAAACCAAGCTTTTTCGAAAGAGAGAAACCAAACTTTTTCGAAAGAGTGAAACCAAGAAACCCGGCCCCCAACAAAAAACGTCGGGGCAAGCTTTTTTCCGAACGGGCCGATTCTTCAACCGTTGGAAAAAGCCGGGTTTCCTTCCTGCACACAGAAAAAAATCGGATATTGTCAAAATAGGACTTGACTTGAGGCTTGTCATGTCTTATTTTGACAAATTGAAGGTGTCTGCAGAAGGTTGCAATCTGCAACGTACGATCTCCTCCCACCTAAGCGCGCCCGTAGCTCAGTGGACAGAGCGTCAGCCTCCGGAGCTGAAAGTCGCTGGTTCGAGCCCAGCCGGGCGTACCACCTTTTGTGAACGGATCGATTGAGAATTCGTTTCCATCCAGAGGCTTCCCGAATCAGCTGTTTCCCTCAAACCCCTGCCGTGCACGTGCACGGGCAGCCCCTGAGCCCACGAGATTTGTCAAACCGAGGGGGTTGGAGGCGGGGGCGGATGTGTCAGATTGGAGAAGAGAGATGATCAGGCGAGAGGATGGCAGAGATGAGATTGAAAGATGTTGAAAAGGATGATGAAGAGTATATGGACTTGTTGGTGGTTTGGGGTATTGATCCCATGAAGGAACTGGTCGAGATCATGGCTGAGGAGATTGAGGATTTGGACACCGAAGCCCTGTCAACCAAACGACTGACATTCATCCATTATGAACTTCTTCACAAATTGGAGGACTTGGAAGAGGCTGTTCGCAGGCATGACACCAAACCCCGCAGAGCAGCAAAGGCGAAAGGGGAAAAAGTGATGGCCAAAATTGCCAAGGAATCTGTCTTTGACGACTTGGACGCCTTGGAAGATGCTGATTTTGAGGACTTCAAGAAGGATGCCCTGCCCCTGTTGAAGGATGTTTTTGAAACCCTGTTTGAGCATGATGAGCAGATTCGGAAGCTGATAAAGAAGGAATAAGCGCCCGCAATGAAATGTCCCTCAAGGGGACGTTTCAGTTTGCAGTTCCGCGTTCAGGCGGTGTCACACCGCCTAAAGGCGGAACTACGAACTTTGATCATCAAGTTTCAATCTCATTTTCCTTGGAAAAACAGCATTCATCCGATTTTGAAATTGTCATCATCCTCAACAAACTCACACAGCGCACGAGAAGGTCTTGAAACAAATTTGATTTGTTCCTCGACAACATCGCAATTCACCTCTGATGCTGCACCGCCTGTTCCATCACGGTTTTTGACCATCTTCTCAAGATGTTCTTTTGTCTGGTATGCAGTTTCACGATTTTTTTTGGTTTTCAGAGGCTTCTGCAAATCTTTGTCCTTTCCGATCACATCCCCGTTCAGTGATACAGATGACCGATTGAAAACCTTTTCCATTGCCCATGAGCTGACTCATGCGTGTCGGGAAAAGGTGTTGAATGTCAGAAGGCCCCACAAGCTTCCCCGGCATTGCTGGAAGAGAGCCAGTCATGCATTGATGCAAGCCAAGTCATTTTCCATGACATGCTCACCCATTATGAGCGGGTGAGCTTGATAAGGGGAGCAAAAATCAGATTGGACCAGTGGTTGCGGGCAAGAGATTGTCAATTTGAGGAAAACTCATATGATCGAGACAACACTCACACATGTGAATTTCAACGGGGAATGCGAAATGAGGGGAATTCAATGTATGGCCGGAAATGAGGGTGAGATGACGGCCGTGTTCAATCGTGACAACGGTTCACAGATCAATGAGTGGATTCCGGCTTTCGCAGGAATGACAGAAACCAAATCACAGATCACTGACAACTGGGTGAAACATATGAATATCAGACTTTGCAACGATTCTGACCATGGCGCATGGGATGAGTATGTCAGGAATCATCCCACAGGAACCTTCTTCCATCTCAGCGATTGGAAAAAAGTCGTTGAGGAATCATTCGGCCATCAGTCTCATTATCTTGTTGCCGAAGGGGACCCCGGAAAGATCGCCGGGGTATTCCCGCTCTTTTCGATCAAAAGCATCCTGTTCGGCAAGTCCATGGTGTCGGTCCCCTTTGGCACTTATGGCGGGATTCTGGCAGACGATGAGGAGATCGAAACGAATCTGTATCAGAAAGCGGTTGACTTGACCAAGGGGAAGGGGCTCGACTACTTGGAGATCCGAAACGAGACCAAGCCCCTGCCCGACTTGCCGGGAAAAGATTTGTATTATGTTTTCAAGAAGGAGATCTCCGGGGATGACGAGGAGAACATGAAGGCGATCCCGAGAAAGGCCAGACGCATGGTTCGTCAAGGAATCAAACACGGCCTTCAGGGAGATTTCGGGAAGGAGCTGCTCGATCCGTTTTACGACCTCTTTGCCTTCAATTACCATCGACTGGGGACCCCGGTCTTTTCAAAGTCATATCTGAAAAATCTCCTCGAAACCTTTGGCGACCAGAGTTCCCTGCTGTTGATTACAAAGGGGGGAAAACCTCTTTCAGGGGTTCTCAGCTTCTATTACAAGGATCAGGTCATCCCCTACTATTCAGGCGCGTACCCGGATTCCCAGCGACATGCCGCAAACGACTATCTCTACTGGGCTCTGATGAGCGATGCCGCGGCCAAAGGCTACAGGGTGTTCGACTACGGCAGAAGCAAGAAGGATACCGGCCCCTTTCACTTCAAGAGACACTGGGGGTTTGAGCCGAAGCTGCTCCACTATCAGTATTATCTGAACATGCTGGATTCGGTGCCCGATATCAGCCCGGCCAATCCGAAGTATCAGAGACGCATTGAATGGTGGCGGAAATTGCCGCTCTGGGCCACCAAGCTCCTCGGGCCTCCGATTGTCAAGTATATTCCCTGACTTGGTGGCCGCATGAACTCCGTATCTGAGAGTTGCGGGTCTATTTCACATAACGAGCGAGGCGGCATGAAAATCCTTTACCTTTCCCATCGCATTCCCTATCCGCCCAACAAGGGGGATAAGATCCGCTCATTCAATGAGGTGAAGTACCTTTCAGCCTCTCATGAGATCCATCTGGCCTGTCTCGTTGACCATCCGGATGATCTGAAATATGAGGCGGATTTGAAAGCATACTGTGAAAAAGTCTGTGTGGTCCGCCTGAGTCCCCTCAGGGCAAAAGTGAAGAGCCTGATCGCCTTGGGTCTGAACCGCCCCTTGTCTGTGGGATATTTCTATTCGAGGACGTTGCAGTCAACCATCAATCAGTGGATCGCCGAAAATGCGTATGACGCGGTGATCTGTTTTTCATCGCCGATGGCGGAATATCTCTTTCTCTCCCCGTTGTGGCAGGGCCGACGCAGATCTGGTCGGAAACCTGTGCTGATCATGGATTTCTGTGATGTGGATTCGGACAAATGGCGTCAATATGCGGAGCAGACAAGATTTCCCCTGAATATGGTCTATCAGGTGGAGCACAGAAAGCTCCTTGAATATGAGAAAAAGGTGAATCAGGCTTATGACCATTCCTTCTTCTCCTCTCCCCGAGAGGCGGAACTCTTTTGCAGACTCTCTCCAGAATCCAAAAATGTCACCTTCATCTCCAACGGGGTGGATTGCGACTACTTTTCTTCAGAATGTTTCCCGGGCGAAGGGAAAGGGGCCAAGAGACAAGGGATGATGCTGATGTTTGCCGGCGCGATGAATTACTATGCCAACATTGACGGGGTGAGGTGGTTTTGTGAGGAAATCTTTCCGGCGATCAGGAGCAGACACCCGGAAACTCGGTTCTCCATCGTGGGAAGCAATCCAAGCCCCCAAGTGCGGAATCTGGCCAAATCGGATGAGATTGTCGTGACCGGCTTTGTGGAGGATATCAGGGGCTATTATGACGATGCGGATATCTGCGTGATCCCCCTCAGGATTGCAAGGGGCGTTCAGAACAAGGTGCTTGAGGCCATGTCCATGGGAAAACCGGTGATTTCCAGTTCCGCAGCCATCCAAGGGATCAGCGCGACCCCGGGAGAGCATCTGCTGGTGGCGGATACGCCCCAAGCGTTCACGGACAGCCTGACGACACTCATGGAGAACGAGAGCCTGAGAAGGGAGTTCGGGACACGGGCGCGGGCGTTTGTGTTGGCTCATCATGATTGGGTGATGAATATGGGGAAGTTGGACAGCTTGCTTTTGGGATAATGTCTGATTTTTGCTCGGCTGAAAATCAAAATCAACTTGACTATCCAATACCTGTACACAGCCTTCATATAAAAAATGCCAGTTTTTCTTTTATCCGAAAAAATAGGATTTCCTCCTCCCCATCTTTCCCGCAGTGATGGGTTGCTGGCTGTCGGCGGTGATCTGAGCCAGGCGCGGCTGCTACTCGCTTACCGGATGGGGATTTTTCCGTGGTACTCGCATGACGAGCCGATCATCTGGTGGTCCCCTGACCCCCGGCTGGTACTCTATCCCAAAGAGATGCGGGTGTCAAGACGACTGCGGAGAACCATCCGAAAGGGGAGGTTTCATCTGACCATGGACACCGCGTTTGAACAGGTGATCCGCGCATGTGCGCGGGTCCGCTTGGAGAATGGCCAAGGGACCTGGATCGTGGATGAGATGATCAAAGCCTACTGCAAGATGCATGAATCCGGGTTTGCCCATTCGGTGGAGGCGTGGCATGAGGGGGAGCTGGTCGGGGGGCTGTACGGGATTTCCCTGGGGAGAAGCTTTTTCGGGGAATCCATGTTCACCCGTGTCACCGACGCCTCAAAGGTCGCGTTTGCCAGATTTGTGGAACATCTTCAAGGATCATCCTTTGACATGATTGATTGTCAGGTTGAAACCAATCACCTGATGCGTTTTGGGGCAAGGGAGATCCCCAGGAAGCTGTTCCTGAAACAGTTGGCAAAATCTTTGCAATCGCCGACCAAGCGGGGAAAGTGGCGGTTTGATTGAGGATTTCACGCAACTTGGCCAATCAGAGGCTTGTGCCGGGAATCCAGAAGCGATCTTTCCTTGCCCCGAGCCGACTCCAACCAAGCTTCCTTTGCCTTGAGCGCCGACTCATAAGTACCCGTTCAAAAGTTTTTGCATCAGAGATCTCCGATCTTTGAAAAATGTTGAAGGTTTTATATACAAAAACTTATGGTTAGGCACTTACAGTTTGAATCATGACCCCTCGTGCAGGGCCTGTCGTGCCAGCAGGGTTCTAGATTTCGTCGGTCATTCTCTCCTTCGACTTTCATTGAGTGCGAAGTGAAACACAAAACAGAGATCACACATCACGAGTCATGCATCACTCCGCCATTCGCCCCTGAAGATGATTCATCAGCACGTTGATCACCAAGCTGATGCTCATCAGAATGATGCCCAACGCCACGGCCAAGACAAACTCCCCCTTGTCGTATTCCAAGGCCATCGCGGTGGTCATGGTTCGGGTGAACCCCTTGGCATTCCCTCCGAGCATCATGCTGACGCCGATCTCCGAAATCACGCGTCCGAAGCCGGCCACCACGGCGGAGATGATGCCGAAGCGAGCCTCACGCAACAGGACCACCGCCGTCTGCATTCGGTTCGCGCCGAGGGTCATGGCGGTCTTCCGATACCGTGTGTCAATGCGGCTGATGGCCGAGATGGTGAAGGTGGTCACAATGGGAATGATCAGCAGGATCTGGCCGACGATGATCGCCTCATGGGTGTAGAGCAGGTCAAGAAAACCGAGCACCCCTCTTCTCGATATGAAGGTGTATGCAAAAAGCCCGATGACCACCGTGGGGAGGGCCAGCATGGTGTTGAGCAACGTGATCACGGCCCTTTTTCCTCTAAATCGGCTGATGGAGATCAGAAAGCCGATGGGCACGCCCGCGACAGAAGCCATGAGCGTGGATGAAAGGCTGACCTTCAGCGAAACAGAGACGATGTTCAGAAGATCCGGATCAAATGTCTTCAGAAGCGTCAACGCGGACAAAAAGCTGTCTATGAAAAAGTCCATTGTTTGTGATTCGTGAAGCGTGAGACGTGATTTGTGAAGCGTGATTCGTGAAACGTGAAGCGTGAAACGTGAAGCGTGAGACGTGAAACGTGAAGCGTGATTCGTGAAGCGTGATTCGTGAAACGAGTCACGCATCACGAATCACTGACGAAACACCCTCCCATACACCTTGCATATCCGTCTTCTTTTGTCGTTCACTTTGTAAGGAGGGGAGATGGTCTGTCCAGGATAGGGAAGTTCCTCTCCCATTCCCATAATTTCAGGCACTCCGATGATCACGCCGGTGGTGTCTCCCAATTGGTTCTCCAGTTCCTTCATGATGTGTGTGCTGATGGACTCGGCTCGCCGGAGAGAGAGTTCTCGATTGAGAACCTGTCTTGCCTCGGCCGCCTCCTGTGGAAGCGGCTCCTCCATTCCTTGGGTCAGTCTTTTCCTGAGTTCCCATCCCAGAGAGATGCCATCCGCGTAGCCAGTTGTCCTGACAGTGACCAGGAAGGTTCTGTCCGGAAACAATGCCTTCTGCTTCCGAATCAAAACATCCATGACTTCCCGGACAAACTCCCTGAGCATGGCTTTTCCGCCATCTGCCAAGTCAGAGATGTGATACTTGCCGATTTCAAAAGAGACATCGGTCTCCAACACCCTTTCAACAGGGGTCTGGATATGGAGTTGAATCTCCCTGATCTCATCGGCAAATTTTGATACGAGTTCCGGATTGTAAGGGATCTCGCCAGCTTCCACCTGTCTCAGATATTCCCGCTTCTCATTGAGCGTCTCTGCAAAATCCTTCATGGGACTGGCCGGATCCGGTTTGATGATAGCCGTTTCCTCGGCTTCCAGGATCGTGGTGTCCAAGAGTTCCATGACTTCTCCCAATAATTTCTCCTCCTCTTGGTTCAGGATGTTTGGCGGAGGCGGAAGCGGAGGCGGCGGGGGAGGGGGATGCACACATCCTGACAACGCGATCAAGATCGGCAGGAGAAACATCGTCCATGTTTTCAAACAGCTTTTCATCTTGCACCTCATCATAGGGTCGCAGAAATAATTTTCCCGTTGCCCTTGCCCGACACCGGCACGGGCAGAGGCAGGGGCTCGGCAGGGAAATGGGATGTTGTTCGGTCACAGTTCCTCAGCCCCTTTCAGCAGGGCCAGAGAGACCCGATTGACCAATCCCCATATCCCATCGGCCGCGAAGGACTGTTCAATGGAGCGGTCGAAAAGCACGGACATCCTCGGATCGAATTCATCATCCCCTTCCCAGAGGAGATAGTAGAGCGGCACTCTGGGAAATGGGAGGAGCCTATATGCCGCGTCCGCCATGTCCACGGCTTTTCCGTTCAGATGCTCGGCCGCATTTCTGAAACCGTCCAGGTCGTTTCCGTAACGCTCCAGAAGGGGGGCAGTCTTCAGTTCATGGGGGCCTTGGAAAAAATGTCCCTCTTTGAGGTCCTTGGTGCCCACGACATCCTTTCCAAGGGGATGAAAGGATTTCACCCCGTTCAGATAGAGCAACGTGATCAGCTCAAGGAGCGGATCGTCGTTCTTCTCCCACTGTTCATTGGCCCATTGCCTGACACAGCGACTCTTGATATCCACCTGAATACGCGTGTTCAGGGAATGAAACCATAGCCCTCCTGAGGGATGCGGTTCCGCAAGGATCAGGTTGCAAAGGGTATGGATGTCTTTCTCCTGCAACGTGTCCCAGTATTCCGAAGGCACACTGACCGAGGTGCGGTTGGGGGTCAGGGCCGGAGGGGGGTGTTTGAGACGCCTCTCCTGCATGTCCAAAAATCCTTGGCTGAAGGGATAGGGACCGATACGAAAATTGTCGCAGGGAAAGGCTTTGCAATCCCTCATGCAATAGTCGAGATGGTTCATGCATGCACAGGCCAGAATGGCGCATTCGCGTCCGAAGATTCTTTTCTGGGCCTCAAGCTTCTTCCGGGCTTCCAGACTCTTTCCTGATCCGCAGGTGGAGCAGACATCGAGAAGCCTCAGTTTGCAGACATCACAGTTGATGCCACAGGTAGCGGTTGCCATGGGTCACCTCGTTTAACCGAATAAGTTTTTCTGGACTCTCTGGGCTCTGGATTCCATTATGTTGACAGCCCGGAAATCGGGATCAGCACCCAAGACTCAGCGTCTGGGACCCAAAACCCAGCCGCAAAAAAACTTGATGAATATTCGAAGCTTATCTCTTTGAGCGATGTCAATTTCCTTTCCAATCGCCTCAGGGTTTCAATTTCTCCCTCCCATTCCAAAAGTTCCATGTCGTCAACATGCCCGTAAAGGGAATCTCTGCAAGGTGTCCTGTGCAGGCGTTCAAAATCCCCTATCTTATTCTGGGTGTTGCGGATCTGCCTTTTGAGAAACACCGTTTCCAGAGAAAGTAATGATTGTATCTTTCTCAAAGTCCAGATTTCGGTTGGTTGTGCAATGATTTTTATCATCTTTGTCCTCTTTCATCCAGTTGATGGCCGCAATCCATCAGGATGTCGGTTGACTGAATTCTTCCCAATCCAAGCCCAATTGCCGGATGATGTGACGCAGTGTCCCGATTTTCAGGTCTTTTGCGCCCCAGTCAGGTATTGGGGCAATGCCTCCGCTTGCCGGGTTGTGCCATTTTTCGATGGGAGCCGCCACTTCTGCGTGGGATATCCCGACAACCGAGTCTTCGCAGTCTTTTCGCCACTTCCCGATGGTTCATGCCGACACCACCAGAATCAGCGTTTCTGTCCAGATGGCGGTATTGGGGATCAAGGGCTGCAACACTGTCGGCAAAGGCTTGTGCATACCAGGTCGTTAGCGTCTATGGCATCCTTCAGGATCAACGGGATCGAGGCGTAATGTCAAAGACTTGGTGATGTCCGTAAAAACATACGTCAAATTCCTGAAAGAAATTGACTTGTCCCAGCAATGTCCGAATATCAGGTCTGTTTACCCAGGCAAATCCGAGGGAAACGGAGCAAGTTCGGCGTGAACCAGCACGGCATGGGCCTGCGAACCTCTGAGTGTTCCTCCGAGATCAAGCGGAACAGTCTGTTTTTCCCATATGAAGCCCAATTCCAAGCCTGCATCAAGCGGAAGGACATTTAGTGCGGATCCCGAGTCTATCAGCACGGATGCTGAAATGCTCCTGTGATTATGTGAGAGCTGCATCTCAACAAACGGCATTCCACCTATGAACCCGGGGATCGGTGTGTATGAAAATCGCTGTGTTCTCATGATTGCTGTTGCTCCAAGAATTGCTGAAGTTGCGCGGCGGCTTTTTCCTCGTTGTACGGGGTGAATACAGGATATTCTGTTCCTGGTGTGAAATATTTGCCCGGACACTCTTCCTCTTGGAGCATTTTCGATATCTCCCCGATAAGTTGCAATTTTTCCAGCCGTGAAAGCGGCTTTACTTCTTT
>JAOZRQ010000001.1:0-5677 GCA_029940115.1 Desulfobacterales bacterium | reverse complement strand
TCGTCTCGCAGTGTCTTTTCAGTTCTTTCTGATTGAGGCTCATTTCAGTCTGACACCCTCCGCTTCGAGAGTCTCGGTTCCAACTCCTTGACATGGGCGGGGGTGAGGGCCTCGCACACGTCAAAGGAATGGGTTGCGAGAACATACTGGTTGCTTGGGGCCCACCGCATCAGGTCTCTGCCAATCTCATACTGCCAATCCGGATGAAGGGCGATCTCGATCTCATCCATGAGCACGATGGCATCCGCCATATGATGATGTTTGATCCACATATGGAGACTGAGCCTTTTCAGCTCACCGTGGCTCATGTCCTCCGGGGAGAGTTCCACTGTCCCATCATCTTTCTGCGCCTCAAAGATCACCTTGGAAAGATCAGGCTCCACCTTGATCCTCTTGCCGGCCAGCACATAATTCAGATCGTCCAAAAGCGCCCTGAACCTGTCGCCATAGGTTCCCGTCTCCATGAGATCCCTCGTATCCTGGTCTCTGGCCGCCCTGAGCGCCCTGACAATGAAGGCCACGGGAAAGAACTCGTAAGTGAAGAATCCCGGCAGCATCAATTTTGCCTTTTTGAGATGAGTGTAATATTCCTCACGGTCGGCGGCGGTCACGCCAAATAAAAGCCTCCTGACATCCCGGGGCAGGAAAAGGCAGACCTGTGTGAACGGGGCCGCCAGAAAGACCTTCTCGGATAGCCGGTGAAGGAAGGGCTGGGAGTCGTTCGCGTCCAAGTTTTCGATTTTGCAGATCAGGAGTTCCCTCTCCTCATCGTCGCCATTGGCCGAATATTTGGCGACGCATGTCAGATTTTCCGATCGCATATGTCTTCGGACCTTCCCGCTCATCACGGACGTCAGACTCCTATGCCTCTCATTCTGTTCCTCCATCTCCGATCTCAGTCGGCTCAGTTCCCCCTTAACCTCGCTCTCGCACTCATGGATGGTGGAGCGGTCGCTCAGGTCGTATCTTCTTTTCAGATCCTTGGACAAGATGAACTCGACATATTGGCGACTTCTCTCCTTGTCATCCTCAATCTCCTTTATGGAACGGAGCTGCCTGTCGATGTCTTCCAATTCGGAGATTTCTTCCCCCAATTTGGAAATTCTCTCCTCAACCTCCTCAACAGCATATTGGCGATTTCTCTCCTTGTCATCCTCGATTTTCTTTATGGAACTGGGCTGTCTGTCGTTGTCTTCCAATTCGGAGCTTTCTCTCCTCAATTTGGGAATTCTCTCCTCAACAGTTCTGCGAGTGGCAGTTTTCTTTTTTCTGCGTATGACAGGCTTGTTCTTCGGAGAGGCCGCCCCAGCCGAAAGGGTGAGGCGGTTGTCCGCATCCTCTCCCATTTCACCGAGATGGGAATCGCCGCATGAGAAGAACTCCATTCTCACCTCCCTCTCCCCGTCCCAGACATCCATGATGGCCAGAGTCCTTCTGCTCTCGCCTTCGCAGGCTTTGAACCCCCTGAGCATGTTTCTCAAGAAGGGCAGCCGCTCAGGCGCCCCGGGGCAGTGTGACAGCACGAACATCAGTTGCAGAAGTGTGCTTTTCCCCCCGCCATTCTGGCTTCCGAGCGGAAAGATGCGGGGGCTGAACTCCCTCTCAAATGTGATGTCCACGTCTTTCAAGACGCGGAAGTCGGGGACTTGGATTCTGAGCAAGTGCATGAGTGAAGACCTCCAGATTTCATATGGCGACGAATCTTGGTCATTTTTGGCTGAATTCCTCCCAATCCAAGCCCAACTGACGAATGACATGGCGCACTGTCCCGATTTTCAAGTCTTTTGCGCCCCATTCAGGTATTGGGACAATGCCTCCGCTTGCCGGATTGTGCCATTTTCGATGGGAGCCGCCACTTCTGCGTGGGATTTCCTGACAACGGAGTTTTCACAGTCTTTTCGACACTTCCCGATGGTTCATGCCGACATCACCGGAATCAGCGTCTCCGCCCAGATGGCAGAATTGGGAGTTGACGGTTGCAACACTGCCGGCAAGGGTTTGCCGAGGTCCTGACATGCCTCGATCAGTGCGGTCAGCGCATCTGTGACATTCGGTGTCACGTCCCCCAGTGTGTCAGCCTCTGTGATCAGACTCGGCAAAAGGGGGCATTGGCCAGATGTCTGTGGTTCCAAGTCAGGAGAAAATTTGAGGCTACGCAACTTCCCGCCGCGTCGGCATGACCAGCATATGATAGCCGCAATCCATCAGAATTCTGATAACTCCATATCAATAGGATTGACGACCTGCATTTCCCCATGTTAAACGTGATGTGAGAGTTGTATCCTGACAAACGGCATTCGGCCTATAAATCCGGGCTTCATTCTCTTTCTCTGATCTCCCTTATATAACTTACAATTTCGTCACGGCTCAGGTTCACGCCGATATCAGGCAGATCAGCCCGCAGGCTTTTTTTTGCGGCAAATTTGATAGAGAAAAGATCGCCGTTGTCTGTTTTTATGATCACTTCGTTGTTTTTTCTGGCTTCGTTCAGAAGTTCGGCCAGATCCCCACACGCGTCGATATATGTATAAACTGGCATGTCATACCTCAATAAGTGAGATTCCCAATTTTTCTGTCACTTCCCTCATCCTGCCGTCAAGTGTGACCAGATCAGATTGCAGTCGTTCCGCACATTCCAGAACATAAGCATCATAAGCATAGATATTATGTTTATGACTTATTTCGGTAGCCCGTTTAAGGTTTAAGGGAACAGTGGTGATGTCCAGTTTATGAAATCCTTGTATGATTTCCATTCCCTGTTCCAAATTTATCCTTCCTCGTTTGAACATCGCGGAAACCGCATTGCCGACTTCGGGTTTTATGCTTTCCGGGCATACCAGATCATTGCCGTCCATGGCATCTGCGATCATATCTTTTTCTTCGTCTCCGGCGAGGAGTGCGATGACCACTGATGTATCCAATATAAGTTTCATAATGAATATTCCGTATCATCTGTAATCTTGGCCAGTCAGGATTAAAACCGAAATTCCGATTTAGCCATCATATGCCGCATCTGTGGCGGCCTGCCGCATTTCATTCGGAAGCAGCAGATCATTATCTTCTGATCGGGGATACGGCTGTTTCCGAAAGGCTGACCGCGTCGGCATGACCAGCATATGATAGCCGCAATCCATCAGAATGTCAGTGGTGCGATCCCCCGCAAACTCAATCAGATCGACCATCCTGTCCTCATCCGCCGGGGCCGTGACATGAATCCAGAGCGTCTCCGGGTCCTCCCAGCTTTCCGAGACATTGATCAGCTCAACCTCTTGGAATTTTTCCCTGATCCGATCTGTGAGAATTTGGATTAGTTCTTTCTGTTTGAAGTTTGTCATTTCCGGTTTCTTTTCGGTCAGTTACCCATCTTCAAGCAGTCTTTTTCTCGCCTCCTCAATCGGAATTGTCGGTTCCTGCGCCCTTTTGTCCAGAAAAGCCATGAATTCGTCTGCGGAATAATTGAAGCGGCGTAACGATCTCCGCAGGCGGGTGTTCAGAATGGCAATATGCTACTCTTGCTGGCATTGGCCAAATGATTGCAGTTCCAGGTCGGGAGAAATTTGAGACTACACAGCTAATCTCCGGAACGGCAAGATGCAGGCGGGTGTTCAGAATGGCAATATGCTGCTTCTTGTTGGCATTGGCCAAATGATTGCAGTTCCAAGTCAAGGAGAATCGATGGCGTGATCGCCGCCTGCATCCTCCGGGGCCGTGACATGAACCATGAGCGTTTCCGGGTTTTCCCCATCTTTCCAATTGACATACCCGAGTCTTATGTGTGCAACTCGGCATTCAACTTGTTCTCCAACACCGGCCATCATGAAATGATATGACATGTGAATGGAGTATTCTGTCCATGACTGACACGAACGACTGGATACTCCTTGTATGATCACGGACATCATCATATGTCAGGTTCGGAGGATGCTGATGTGCGATCGCCTCTCTGATATCCAAAAATGACTGAAGAATTGTCTCAAAAGGGCGATGAGACCTTCTGTTGACCTGATGAAACACGTTGGGTATGCCTATCCTGTTGAACAATCTCTTGATGTTTCTGACAGACGGATATTTTCGGTCACTCACAACCGCCAAAGGATTTATGATGTCTGCCAAAGACTGGGTCTTGTCAAACAACAGATTCTGTTGCTTTGATTTTAAATTGTCAATCAGCTTTTTCTCGTCACTATTGTAGATATACTGTCTGTATTCGGTCAAATGAGAGTTGCAAATGAAATACCATTTCAAATTGTCCGGCAAGTCATTCGCAGAATATCCGTTGTTTTTGACATTGAAAAGCCAGTCAGTTATTGCGTTTTTCAGATATTCCTCAAGTTGCGCGGATGTCTTGAACACCGCTGCCTGCAAAATCATGTCAATGGCGGGATCGGAAATCCCTGCTTTTTTATATGACGATTTTCTTGAAGTTTGAAGGATGGAGTCGGTTTCATGGAGAAAGTTTTTCCGGGCAAGACTCTTTTTATAAGGCATTCCTATGACTCCAACAAATGAATGAATTTCTCAAATCGTGATATTCTGTATCTCACGGATTTTGACGTGCTGGTTCCGGAAATAATTGATTGTCTGAATTCATCCTCTTCATAAAGAGACATCAGCATTCTTTTCAAGTCATTCTGATCAATGTCCGGCATTTCTCCTTTCATGTTTGAAACGCCGATCATCTGGGCATCATATAATGCCGCGTTGATATTTCTGTTTCTTTTCCCTTTTTCATCAAAAGTCCTGAAGGCAAAGTCACCCAACAGCGAACTGACATTCTGCATCGTTTTCAGGAAAAGTCTTTTCCAGGACTTTAATTTCCGGGTTTCGGGATTCTGATATTTTTCGCAGAAGTTGTTTAAAAAATCTGACAGCGGTTTTTTATAGTTTTGCAGGTCTTTCTTTAATGCAATGAATCTCAAAATCAGTTCCGCACCCTTCATTCTTTTATCATTTCTGAGTCCGCTTATTTCTTTCCAGACCGGCTGATCCGACAAATCGTCCAACATCTGAGTCAGCGAACCGTGATACAGCCCATGTCTTATTTCTTGGGGATTGAGTTGGACTGCGCCGGTATTCAGCCTCTCAAACACATCGAATTTTATTTGCGGATGTGTGTCCGCCAATACCGCGATGCATCGCAATGTTCTGTGCCGGATATGCCTGATGATTCTCGGGTCCAATTCCGAAAAGAACAGACCTTCCAATTCCGGATAGGTTGTCAGACCTCTTAATGGGAATTCATCATCCATATATAACTTGATGCTTTGCAACCTCTGGTTGCCGTCAATCACAGACAGTTTTTCGTCCCGATCCTGATTCAGATATATTGCGGGTATGGGACACTGGATCACCAACGATTCGATCAGCCGTGACGCCTGAGATCTGTTCCATACAAACAGTCGCTGAAATTCGGGTATGCAAATGTCTCCGTTTTGAAGATAGTCATAGATTGTTCCGACTGTGAAATCATACGTTTCCGTATGCAGCCTTCTTTCTTCTGGTGGTATCTCTTTTATGTCCGAATCATCTGTGGCTCCTTTGATAGGGAACAGACGATCGGCCAGCGATTTGGTTCTGCTTGTCTGACTACCCATCTGACAAACCTCTTTTTCTGTAAAGTTCGGCTCTGCTGATTATTCGTGGGCGCATTTGCAAATTGGGGGAGTGCCGATTATTC